>DOOY01000286.1 GCA_003514765.1 Nitrosomonas sp.
TATTTCTTCACGGCTCCTAAGGTCGAAGATTAGAATTCTAATCAAAAAACACGCACAGTATTGTTAAAACTCGATTTCGTTTACAATTCCGGTGTTAATAATTTGACTCAATATGTCCATTTACGCGCTCCACACGCCGCTTTTTACCTGGCACACTACGTACCCCGCTCTGCGGGCCGGCTTTCAGCCGTTCAAAATCTGTTTTCGGCAATTTTGCCGTCAACTTGCCGGGAACCTGGATGAGTTCACAACGGATTTCAACAGCCTGTTAACAGTCTGTTTTCTTTTTCTCCCATGGAGATTTATATGTTTTCAAAAACCACATTCACAATCACAATCAACCCAAAAATACCGTCCCGCCTGGAACGCCTGGAAGAATTGGCCAATAACCTATGGTATAGCTGGGACCGCGCTACACGCATGCTTTTTTCCCGGCTTGACCCTACCTTGTGGGGTGCTGTAGGACATAATCCAAAAGCATTTCTCAAGCGTGCAGATGAGTTCGTTCTGCTCAAAGCTGCGGAAGATCCCACTTTCCTGGCCACCTACGACAGCATTTTATCCACTTTTGATTCATATCTCTATGAGCCGTCAAATAAGGATAAAGCCAACAGTTTGCGTCCAAAAGATCAAATTGCATATTTCTGTTTTGAATTCGGTTTTCATGAAAGTTTACCCATCTATTCCGGCGGACTAGGCATTCTGGCTGGCGATCATTGCAAAGCAGCAAGCGATTTACATTTACCCTTCGTGGCTGTTGGATTGCTTTATCGTCAAGGTTACTTTCTTCAGACCATTGATAATCAGGGAAAACAACAGGCAATCTATACCGATTCGGACTTTGAAGATCTGCCAGTAGCGCCCGTTCTGCATGACGATGGATCAGAACTGCGGATAGAAGTTGCATTACCGGGCCGCAAAGTCACGGTAAAAATATGGATGGTAAAAATAGGCCGCGTAAAATTGTATCTGCTGGATACCGATTTGCCGGAAAATTCATCACAGGATCGCAATATCACCCATAAGCTGTACGGTGGCGACAAAACCATGCGCATAGAGCAGGAAATTATCTTGGGCGTGGGCGGTGTGCGCGCTCTACAAGAAATGGGCATCAAACCCACCGTGTGGCATATTAATGAGGGACATGCCGCGTTTATGATACTCGAACGCGCACGCACGCTGATGCGTCAAAACCTGGATTTCGACAGCGCACTGGAAGCGGTAGCGGCCAATACGATTTTTACCACTCATACTGCAGTACCCGCCGGACATGATCATTTCAGCGAAGAAACGATGCAAAATTATTTTGAACCTTTTTATCATGACTTGAATATCAGCCGAGAGACATTCATGGCACTGGGTCATACCGCCGATCATCTGGATTTCAACATGACTGCTCTTGCCATTCGCGGTTCGCGCACCCATAACGGTGTCAGCAAAATACACGGCGGTGTGTCCGCTCATATCTGCCAGGACTTGTGGCCGCAGATCGAGCCGGAAGAAAATCCCATAGCCCATGTCACTAACGGCGTTCATGTGCCGACTTTTCTGGCGCAAGAATGGTCCGATTTATTTGACCGTTATTTAGGATACGACTGGCGCAGCAAAATGTGCGAAGCCGAGTTCTGGCAACGGATTCATGACATACCTGATCATATGTTCTGGAGCATACGGCAATCGTTAAAATCACAAATGTTATTTGGGGTTCGCGATCGTCTGGCAGAGCAAAACACACGCAATCACGGCTCCGACGCCCATCTCGATCGATTGCTTAAATTCACCGATCCTATCAATCCCAATATTTTGACAATCGGCTTCGCGCGACGCTTTGCAACGTACAAACGCGCCACCTTGTTATTCGAGAACCTGGGTTGGTTGCGAAAAATCGTACTCGATGAAGAACGTCCCGTTTTACTGATCTTTGCCGGCAAAGCGCATCCGGCTGATGAGCCGGGACAAGACCTGATCCGGCGTATCAGTCAGATCGCGCACATGCCTGAATTTGAAGGCAGACTGTTACTCGTTGAAGGATATGATTTACGTCTTGCCAGACGGCTGGTCTCCGGTGTGGATGTCTGGCTCAACAACCCGATATTTCCCTTGGAAGCCAGCGGCACATCAGGCATTAAAGCCGGGATCAATGGTTCGATCAATTTGAGTATCCTCGATGGCTGGTGGGAAGAAGGCTATAACGGCCATAATGGCTGGGCCATCAAACCAGGCCCGAAGAATATGGAAGCGGTATTGCGTGACCAGGAAGAAAGCCAGGCGCTTTACGAAATCCTGCAAGACCAGGTCATTCCACATTATTATAATCGGGGCAAACTGGGCTATTCATCGGAATGGGTAAAAATGGCCAAACATTCAATGGTCTCGTTGCTGCCGCGTTTCAGTGCTTCGCGTATGGTAGAAGAGTATTTGAAAAATTTTTATCATCCGGCCAGCTATCAGAATGAGCGCTATACACACAATGGTTTTGAAGGCGCCCGGGAAGTTGCGGTCTGGAAAACCCGCATCAGAAATGCATGGAGCGGCGTTCACATACGCCGCATTAACATGCCGCGCAACCGCGCGAACTTTAATGATGTTTTAAATTTCAAGATAGCTGCTCAATTAAATGGCCTACAACCTGAAGATGTCATCATGGAACTGCTGATATGCCGTCAGTACAAAAAAACACGGCTCAATAATTTTAACCATTTTTGTTTTCAATTTACGGGGATTCAAGATGGCAATGAACATATCTTTGAACTCGACCTGGCGCCTGAACTCTGCGGCAAACAAGAATATTACATTCGCATCTACCCATATCATCAGTTACTTACACATCCACTGGAAATGGGTATGATGATTTGGTTGTAGGGGTAAAATCTGAATCGGTTAACACCGTAACAAACAAAGAGGAAACGTCATATGGCCACACCGGAGACTGCTACTGCAGACATCGTTGACACTCACAGCCGCCCTGGCCCTTTCTATATTAAAGACTGCGCGCTGGTTGCCCTGGCAACCGGCAGGCGTGCACGCATGTTGCAGGAATTCAGGAGCGAACTGGTCAATATTGATGAATCAAGCATCTATCACCATTACTGGGGCGGACTGTTACAGGCGCGCTTTGAAGAACGCGAATTCAATAACGATTTTGCCGCCTGGATCAGGCATGGCATCCATGACGCCATTCTCGCCGAACGGCTTGCCGCATTGGATCCAACTGATTTCACAGATCTGGAATTATTGCGCATGGAAATTATTGAATTGATCGATATGCGCCTGGACCAATGCGAAGGTTTGCTTTGGATGCGCGCCACGCAGCAATTCGAGTTTATTCGCTCGCAGATTATTGTTTTTGATACGGCACGCAGTTTGCAGCAACCGGCGGAACTGGCAACCGCAGTCGCACAATTGTCTACCAGCAGTATTTTCTATCACTTTATTGACGCCCGCCGACGCACTGCGCACCGATGTGATGATTTCAGTGACTGGCTTGCCGGTTTCGGTGGGGAATTCTCGCTGTTGCGGGAACAAGTAGCAGGCATTGATCCGTATTTTGGCAGTCTCGGCGAACTGCGCGCGCAACTGGCACAGATGTTTCAAACACATTTTCAGGAGACGGATATATGAGTTTATTGGACGATTACGCACAAATCACCGGAAATGATGTGATCGCGCATTTACGTCAGTTAGCAGCGCCTTTTTCTGGCGCCAAGGTCGTGCATGTCAATTCAACCCGCATGGGTGGCGGGGTTGCTGAAATTCTGACCAAATTAATACCGCTTATGCAGGAACTGGGAATTAATGCCAGCTGGGAAGTCATCACAGGTGAGAGCCAGTTTTTTGAATGCACGAAAGGTATGCATAACACACTGCAGGGTAATCAAATTCATTTGGGCGACAAGTTGCTCCGGGTTTATGAAAAAACCAATGCCGACAATGCCGAAACATTACGATCCGTATTAACAGAAGCGGATTTCGTATTTATTCATGATCCACAGCCCGCCGCGTTGCTGCAGCATTTTCCCGCGCGCAAAGGGAAATGGATATGGCGTTGTCATATCGACGCCAGTCACCCGTACCGGCCAGTCTGGAAATATTTACGCCGGTTCATCGCACCGTATGACGCCAGCATCTTTTCATTGGCCGCTTTTGCCCGCGAACTGCCGCATCCGATCTATCTGATACCACCGAGCATAGACCCTTTCAGCGACAAAAATATCGAATTAGCCCCTGACACTATTCAGAACATATATGCAAAATACCAACTGGACCCAGAACGTCCGCTCGTTCTGCAAGTATCCCGATTTGATCGGTTCAAAGATCCCATCGGCGTCATTCAGGCTTATCAATTAGCCAAAAAATTTCTGCCATCGTTGCAACTGGTCTTAGCGGGCGGCGAAGCCACGGATGATCCCGAAGGCGCAATTGTATTAAATGAAGTGCAACAAGCAGCCAATGGCGATGCTGATATACATATCCTGTTACTGCCATCGGATGCACATCTGGAAATTAACGCACTGCAACGTGCAGCAGATATCGTATTGCAAAAATCCATCCGCGAGGGCTTCGGTTTAACGGTTACCGAAGCCATGTGGAAGGGCAAACCTGTAATCGGCGGCGATGTTGGCGGCATTCGTTTGCAGGTAATCAACCATCATACCGGTTTTTTGGTAAGCACACCCGAAGGCGCGGCGCTCCGTATTCGCTATCTGCTGCACCAGCCCGGCAACATCCGTGAGATGGGCGAAAAAGCCCGGATTCTCGTGCGCGACAACTTTCTCATCACCCGCCATCTGCGCGAATACCTGGCACTGATGGTTGCCTTGTTATACGGCTCGCAGGATCGCATTGAGCTCTCACAACCTGTTTCAGAACAAAGATTGCACGATCAATTATTTCAATAACAGGTTTCATTTAGCAGGCCGTTAGCGCGCGCTTCAACAGCGCTCACGAGCGCCGCTGGCGGGTCGTTAAGACATATTTGAACAACCGGTATTTTGAACAATTTTCTGCAGGAATTGTTGATTTAGAACGGAATCAGCCAGCCCTGTCAGACAGAGCTTCGTGCGTAAGCGTAGTAAACTCGCCGATTTCCAACTCAGGCTCTTCATTGACCTGTTCTCCTCTCCGAGCAGCATTTTTCTTATCCAATTCATTGCTGTAAGACCTTAGTCCAATTGTTCCAGTTTTCAGAATCTTTATGATGCCCACTCAATGAAGGAATAACAAATGGCAACAAACTTCATAAAGTGTAAAGATTTGGAATTTGATTTCGCTTCAAGCAAATAAATGAATACAGAAAATCTCTTCACATCCGATTATGAAAAATACGATTGAAAAAGATTTATGAATTTTCAGGAAAAGTAAGACTCAAGAATTAACATTGGAGTAACGAAAAATGAAAAAACAGTCAAATGTAATCTTAACGGCTACAGTTTCAATAATGGCCAGCCTGATGATATCGGGAGCAGCCCATGCGGTGGTATTCGCTGACGGAGGTGCCTCACTGCAGAAAATACTGAACGATATTACAGTGGCTCCTGCTTCGAAAAACAGCAATATAGATGTTAATACCGATCAGCTTGGACTCGACAGTAATTGGCGTGTAGGTGGAAGCGGTGGTTCATATAATCAAATCATCATAGAGCTTTCTGGAAATGCCGGAATCAATACACTGGGCATTTATGACGTCACTAATCCTTTGAATATGGTTACATTATATACAGGCGCACAAAGCGCTGGCGCACAAAAACTATTAACTTTTGCCAATGACGGGTCAGTACTGATTAACTTTGCAGATACGGGCGTTGATTTTGCCGGAAATGCGTTTGGTTATTTTTTGAACACCGGAGTTCATATTTTTTATAGTGATCCTGATTTAAATGCAGACGCAGTGGATCACATGGTTGCCTATCAGGGTCAGGGAGTCGATGTAATTGATCTCCCGGCAACGCTTCCAGGCGTTTGGGGTGGAAATGAATACATCATGGCCTGGGAGGATCAGTTTGGCGGCGGGGATGCAAATTATAGTGACCTCGTTTTGATTACTGAATCCGTCTATCCAATGCCAGAACCGTCAATGCTTGCTTTACTCGGTGTCGGTTTTTTCGGATTCATTGGCAGTCGCCGCCAAAAAAGAATATAAAAAAAATACAATAGCATCAACTCATATTTATAAACCTCATAGAACCCCCTTCTATGAGGTTTTTTTCAACGTAACGGCTGCTGCACTATTGCTTTTATACAGTGCATATGCGCATCAAACCAAAGAAAACACAGTCGGTTTCTGCAATTAAATACCAAGATGGATATGAACACCATTGATTTACTGTAAAATAACGGTCATATCAATATTCATTCAGTAATTGCAAAAACCTGTGGCCGCTCATCCATCTGATAATAACAATCCAGTTAATCCAACCCCAACGCCACTTTCCTATCGTGATGCCGGCGTTGATATCGATGCCGGTGATCGTCTGGTGCAAAATATCAAGCCGTTTGCCAAACGCACAATGCGCCCGGAAGTATTGACCGGCTTGGGCGGATTTGGCGCGTTGTTTGAGATTTCCAAAAAATACCAGAATCCGGTGCTGGTATCCGGCACCGACGGCGTGGGAACCAAGTTGAAACTTGCATTTCAGTTAAACAAACATGGCAGCATCGGCATCGATCTGGTTGCCATGAGTGTTAATGATATTCTGGTATTGGGCGCTGAGCCGTTATTTTTTCTTGATTATTACGCATGCGGCAAACTCGATGTGGATATGGCAACCGCGGTTGTCAGCGGAATCGCAACAGGGTGTGAACAGGCGGGCTGCACACTCATTGGCGGCGAGACAGCCGAGATGCCGGATATGTATCCTGCTGGAGAATATGACCTGGCCGGATTCGCCGTGGGTGTCGTGGAAAAAACACAGATTATCAATGGCACAACCATTCAAGCGGGCGATGCCGTGATTGGTCTGGCATCAAGTGGCGCGCATTCAAACGGTTACTCGTTGATACGCAAGATTATCAGCAGCAACCAAATCGATATATCACAGGATTTTCACGGCAAACCGCTCAGCGATGTCATTATGACGCCGACACGTATTTACGCCAAGCCTTTGCTGACTTTGATGAAACAGTTGCCCGTTAAAGGTCTGGCACATATTACCGGTGGCGGCTTGGTCGAAAATCTGCCACGCATTTTGCCAGATCATGCAGCTGCCGTGCTGCATAAAAAAAGCTGGGATATACCGCCGCTCTTTCACTGGTTGCAGCAACAAGGCAATATCAACGACACCGAAATGTTCCGGGTATTCAATAGCGGCATTGGCATGGTTGTAGTTGTCGCTGCTGATCAGACAAATGCCGCCATGGATTGCTTGCGTAAGGCCGGTGAGGCGGTCTGGCAAATAGGTGAAATAAAGGAACGCGCATCCGATCAGCCTGCTATTGCGCTTATATAGGCGTCTTTTTTCAGAATCTGTTATGAAAACGCTTGTTATTTTGATATCCGGCCGCGGCAGCAATATGCAGGCTTTGCTGGAAGCTCAATTACCCGCCGACCGTATTGTAGTGGTCAGCAGTAACCCCGATGCAGAAGGATTAAAGATCGCTGCAGCGCTGGGTATCCAAACTGCAACCGTCGATCACCGCGTTTTTTCGGATCGTGAAACCTTTGATGCAGCGCTGGCTGAGGAAATCGACCACTATCGACCCGAGTTGATTGCACTTGCCGGTTTTATGCGTATTCTGACCAGCGATTTCGTTTTGCGCTATCAGGGCCGGCTGATGAATATTCATCCATCTTTATTACCTGCGTTTCCGGGTCTGCATACCCATCGGCGTGCATTGCAGGAAGGCGTTAAGATTCATGGGTGCACCGTACATTTTGTAACGCCTGTGCTGGATCATGGACCCATTGTAATACAGGCGGCCATCCCCATATTAGCGAATGACACCTGCCAGACACTCGCCAAACGGGTGTTGCAACAGGAACATCGTATTTATCCTCAGGCTGTTCGCTGGTTTATGCATGGTTCCATCAGGCTTTCCGACAACACAGTTACAGTCTCTGAAACCAGTGCTCATGATTTCGTTATCTTTTCACCGGGATTGCAGGAATGAAATTTTTATTGATGCTTTTCATGCTCTGTGGATACGGGTTTTCAGCTCTGGCTGCTGAAAAAAAAATCGAAATCGAAACAACAACTGACATACCCACCCGCATTCATATCAGCTACACTGTAAAAACGGGCATTGGTCTTGGCGAATTAAATGAAATTGTCAACATCAGTCAGAAAAGCGACGCCCATACTTTTAACATTAGCAGCAATGCGCAGGCGACCGGTGTCTTCAAAGTGATCAAACCCGGCAATATTATTCGTGAAAGCAAAGGCATGATTACAGACGCCGGTTTGCAACCAAGTGTTTACTCTGACCAGCGTGCTAACAATGAACCCAGCTTGGCATTATTTGACTGGAAAAATCATACACTAACGCTCAGGTACGAAGGTAAAGAAATACAAGAAACACTGGCCGCGGGCACATTGGATCGGTTAAGCCTGTCCTATAGTTTCATTTTTTCACCGTCGGATCGAGTTGAAGCAGGTAATATGCTGGATATCCATGTAACCGATGGCCGCAGCCTGCAACGCATACAGTACAAAGTCAGCAAGGAAAAACTGAACACGCCACTGGGTGAACTCGAAACAGTTGTGTTGACAAAACAACAAGCCGGAGATGACAAAGCGCAACGAAAAATCTGGCTTGCACCACGCTATCATATGGTGCCAGTGCGCATTCAATCGATTGAAAAAGACGGTCTGGAAGTTGAAAAAATGGTTGCCGAGCTAAGTCTGAGTTATCCAGAAAATTTAAATAACAGATCTTGTTGCAAACATTAATTCATTCATCAACCATCCATGACATCCAATCATTAAAATGCATCTGATACCCTCACAGCTGGACAAGGCGGTTGTCGCCATACGTACGCTATTGCCCCTGGAATACCCGGCGGATGCCATTTTAAGGCGTTTTTTTCAGGAAAATCCAAAGCTCGGTGCACACGACCGGACATTTATCGCGGAAACCACTTTTGGTATCTTGCGTCATCGGTTATTCCTGGAGCATATTGTTGATTCAGTTACGCCCCGCACATTATTGCTGGCTTATCTGGTTCGATTCCAGGGAGTAAATTTACGTGAACTGAAAACATGGGCCAAAGAATCCGAAATAAAATGGCTACCGAACATTAAAGCCGTCAAAATAGCATCTCAGCCTCTGACAATTCAGGCGGAACTTCCGGATTGGCTGGTGGAAAAATTGCAACATTTTATGCCGGATGCAGATATTCTCAACCTGGGGCTCTCACTGCAGAAAACCGCACCGCTGGACTTACGTGTAAACACATTGTTGGCAAAACGCGAACAGGTTCTCGAAGCACTGGTCCAGGATGACATCCGGGCCGAACCCATGCCTTTTTCTCCCTGTGGCATCCGCCTGCTTGACAAACCCGCGATTAATAGGCATCCACTCTTCTTGTCAGGCAAGATTGAAGTACAGGACGAAGGCAGCCAATTACTCGGCTATTTACTGGCGCCCAGACGCGGCGAGATGGTGGCTGATTTTTGTGCCGGCGCGGGCGGCAAAACGTTGCTACTCGGCGCATTAATGCACTCAAAAGGTCGTCTGTATGCCTTTGATATTTCCGAGAAACGGCTTAACAATTTAAAACCGCGTCTCAAGCGCTCGGGCCTGTCCAATATTCATATTCAACGCATTACCAACGAAAACGATCTTAAAATTAAGCGTTTATCTGGAAAATTCGATCGCGTGTTGGTCGATGCACCCTGCAGCGGTCTGGGCACATTGCGCCGCAATCCTGATTTGAAGTGGCGCCAGTCTCCGCAAAGCATAGTGGAATTGAAAGCAAAGCAGGCTGCGATTTTATCGGCAGCGGCCGGCCTGGTCAAACCGGGTGGACGGCTGGTATATGCCACCTGCAGTTTTCTGCCCGAAGAAAATCAGGAAATCATTGAAGATTTCAAGACAGAAAATCCGGAATTTGATTTACTCAACTGCACCGAATTGCTGGCGGAGCAGCGGATTACTGTCAATACCGGTGAATTCCTTCAGTTGTCTCCGTCTACACACCAGACGGATGGGTTTTTTGCCGCAACTTTGACATGCAAGAAACCATAAATCCAAACAACATAATAATACTTCAAGTAATTAGCCAGCTTGTTTTGTATCTGCAGCATGCAGCAATACGGGCAAAATAATTAGCACACAAATCAATGTCAGCACCACACCGGCAAGCAACAGCAATCCCATGCTGGCTGTCCCCTGGTGCTGGGAAAAGATCAGACTGCCAAATCCTGCCATTGTAGTAAGCGCGCTATAAAAGATAGCGCGCGCGGTACTGGTATACAATAAATTTTCATATGCTTCGCCGGTATTACGACTCCTGTGCACCATATGTACGCTGCAATCAATCCCAATGCCAAGTATCAACGGCAAGGCAATCACATTAGCAAAGTTAAACGGCACGTCGAGCAATACGGTTATTGCGCCGGTAAACAGTGCTGCCAGTAGCAACGGCACCATTACCAGCACGGTCGATTTCACACTCCTGAGCAGTACCAGCAACGCAATTACAACACCAATCAGCGCCAGTGAAAAAGCATGGACAAATGCATCGACAACGGCCTGTCCGGCTTCCAGACTGATAACTGGCACGCCCGTCGCACCCGGTGTTATCTGTTGTACAGCACGTACGAATCGTTTCAACGCATCGTTGTCATTGATGTTTTCAGTTGGATAAATCGCAATACGGTAAATATCATCACTGCTTTGCCAGTGTATTTTGACTGAATCAGGGATATCCTGCTGCGTGAAAGGCCTCGCTTCCAACGCAAGTTGCAAACGATGAACGGACTCAGGCAACAAATGCAACAAGTCCTGATCAACAGAGAACAATAATTTTTCCTGCGACTCACGCGTATTTAATCCATCAAATTGCAATAGCAAATTTGTCAGCGATTGCTGCAGTGCGCGCGCCGAGTCTGCGGCAAGATGTGCCGGTTGTTCAATCAGAAACCTGTTTAATGCATGCTGCAAATCCTGCAACGTTGTAAGCTGCGTATCCACATCGATTTGTTGCTGAGTAATCGGTGCAAAAGATACCGGGCCGAGCGTTATCGCCATTTCCTCGATAAGCCGGATTTTTTCTGCCTGATCGTCAGGTACAAAATCCAGAATGGTGACAACCTTATCCACCTCTCGCAGCCTGGAGAGCTTTTTAACAAGCTGTTCAGCTTCGTTGCGGTTATCCGCAAGCGCAATAATGTGCCAGGGTGAATCATCGGCATTTTCCAATAAATCGCGGAAGGTTTCGACCGATTCGACGTGCGGATCATTCAGATTGAGTAAATTATAGTCAAACCGGATCTGCGGCAGCGCAATAAGCGAGAACAGCACAGCGATCACTGTAAGTGCGAGAACGCTTTTGCGCGCATGCGCAGGCCATTCCAGCGCAGTATGCACCGGTTGAATTGCAATAAGCGGTTTAATCAGCGGTATTGGAAAAAAACGTTGCAATGCCGGCACGATCGTCAGCGTGACCAGCAGGCTGATCACCATACCTGAACCTGAAATCAAACCAAGTTCAGCGACACCATCATAAGTTGTCGGTATGAATGCATAAAAACCAATCGCGGTGGTAACTGCACAAATCATCAGCGCCCGCCCGATATCACCACTGGCCGCTGGTAATGTTTTCGTAACAGGCTGGCCGGATCTTCTGACTTCTTCATGTCGCAATAAAAAATGGATGGCGTAATCGACACCCAGGCCGATGTACAGTACCGCAAAAGCAATTGAAATCAGATTCAAATGACCGACCGCGAATGTGGCAAAAGCAGCTGTCAATAAAAGCCCCAAAACGAGGCTGAACATGACCGTCATGATTGCGCCGACCGCACGCACCGCTATCAATAAAACCACGACGACCAATACCAGTGCCAAAATACCGGCATCCTGTGCGCCACGCATGGCGCTATGAAGTTCATCATATGCAAGCGCCGCTTCCCCCGTAATGCGCAATTGTTCAGGCGCACCTTGTGTTAATCCGAGTTCCACAGCTGCTTCACGAATTGCTTTCAGCGGCCGCTCAGCAGCAAATAATTGTGCATAATCATGTTTGGGCCTGGCTAGTATGAGCTCCTGATATTGATCAGCTTGTTCTTCGCCATCAAACAATATTTGCCACGATAATGCATGGGGCGAGCCTGCAAATCTGGCATCGAGGGTTGAAGAAACACCGTTGAAAACGGCTTCCATATCCAGGTTTCTGCCATTTCTGAGTTCATCGACCGCTTCGGTTAGTACAGACGCAAAAGTATCCAGAGCGGGATTCTTTGCAAGACGCGCAATCAGCGGCTGTGCAGCAGCTAGGCGATCGGTGATTTTTTCCAGCTCGGGAATACTTTTGTAGAGTAGGCCGTTTTGTTCGAAAAAAAGATCGCCACTTAAATAACTCGCTTCGTAAAAGTGAACTTCATCTTCCTGCAAATAGTTGGTCAACCGCTTAGCAGCGGCATGCGCCTGTTCAGGTGTCGGCGCATCAACGACCAGTAAAAAGGCATCTTCATATTGTGGAAATGCTGCTTTATAACGTTTGTGATTTACACGAAAAGGCACATCCTCAGACAGCATATCTGTAGTGTCCGTATGCACACCCAGATTATTTGCGGTATATACAACACTAAATCCGGCAATGACCATTGCCAAGAAAATGATCCAGATAGCGTTTTGATAGGAAAACGCTGCCCAGCGGGCAAAAAAACGGTAGCTCGCGCCGTTTGAAATGTCCACGAAAAATCCTTTTAAACTTTAGGAATGAAAGTGGCGATGATTATTCGGTATGCTCCGCTTCTATGATTTTTTCTTTCAACATATCAATCAATGACTGAAAACCTTCACGTTGCATAATTGATCGATATTCACTGCGTTTGATGGCCAGATCACTGACACCGTCAAACAGAATATTAATAATCATCCACTGCTCTGTCGGCCGATGCAGTACGTAATCAAAATTGACCGTACCGCCGTCACCCTTGATGAGTTGACTGCGTACCAGTTTCTGATCCCGTGGCAAGTCGCGTTGCTCTAAAAATTTGAATTGCTCTTCGCTATACCGTTTAAACTGTCCGGCGTAGGTCGCGATACTGAGTTGCCGAAAAGTTTCTATAATCAAATCCTGTTGTGCCTGATCCAGTTCGTGCCAAAACGTTGCGCCAAGAATTGTTTTGATAATCATTTCAATGTCATGCGTACGATCGACAACCGGTGTTAAAAACGCTACACGCCCTGGGTAACCCAGTTGTTCACCTTCTCGCATAACCTGTAATAAAGACTGCTGCAAATCATGCACAACGGCATGCGCGCTACCAGGTTCCGGTTCATCCTCATTGGCTGCACTGGCTGATGGAATGGCCAGCGACATCATTAAGATGCTGACTAAAATCAGTATTTGTAGCATTTTATTAACTACCTGTCTTGCTTTCATATTGACGATCTTTCCAGCGAGCACGCTCTCCACGCCAGTACCGCATTGCTGAAGTCCATGTCATGGCGAGATATAACGTACCAATGACAGGCAATGCAAATACCCAGAATGGCGAACGATGGTAATAAATCAAAGTCGGCCTGTAGGCTAACAGCATGGCCGTCCAGGCCAACGCACTGATCATATAAGTTTTCTGATCAGGCAGCAATAGAAATGTAAATGGCGCGAACCAAAACATGGTTACCATAATGATGGTACACATCATCAATAAAATGAATGAATAATTGAGTTGGGTATATGCCGTACGTGATACCATTTCCCAGATAGTTTCAAGTTTATGATAACCACGATGACTGCACGCTGCATGACTTAATCCGATCCAGGTGCTGTTGCCGGCATGTTTGACACGCGCCGCCAGCGTGCAATCATCAATCAACGCATCATGAAGACTGCCAAAAGCACCGGCTGCATTTAACACCCGCGTTTCAACCAGTATACATCCACCCGCGGCAGCCGCCACACATGAATCTGATTTGTTCGCCAGACCAAATGGATAAAGTAATTTGAAAAAAAATATGAACGCGGGCATGAGCAGGCGTTCAATGGTATTGTCCATGGACGGTGTGGCCATCAGCGATACCAGCGCATGTTTTTTCGTCTCTGCTTTTTCTCGCAAAGTTGCAATAATACCGGGCGATAATGCGATATCCGCATCGAGTAATAACGTATAAGGTGTGCGGACTTCGCGCAAGCCTTGTTCAAGCGCCCAAAGCTTTCCGCTCCATCCTGTCGGCGGCGGTGCGCCGGTAATAACCCGCGCGCCTTTTTCTCGGGCCAGCTGTGCTGTATCATCGGCTGACTGATCATCAATCACAATGATCTGCAGACCTTCACCCTGCGTCTTAACATTTTCAAGTGTATGCTGAATATAAACTGCTTCATTGCGGGCCGGAATCAGTACCGTAATGTTACTTAGATTTTGATTGAACCGCATTTCAGGTTTGGGTTCTATCTGTTCGCACGTACTTGTTGGTTGCCAGGGAAGCAATAGTACACCTCCCCAGCAAGCGGTTCCAAGTATGGCGCTTAACACTGCACCGGCCAAGAATAGTTCGGTAAATGTCAGTTCAACCATGAACGCTGACCTGACGCATGCATATGTACTACCACCATCAACAGCACATAATCAGTCTATTTATTGGAAATTGTGACAGGAATATCAGCCAGTTTTTTTTCTTTTTTGTCTTCTTGAGCAATCCACTGCGGAGCAGGCTCTGCAACCATTTCGCCGTTTGTTCTGGGTCCTTTAACAGAAGCCACAAGGGCTTTCCAGGGATTATGCAATGTATCTTCTACTGCGGTTGCTTCGTAACCACAATGCGCCATGCACTGTGCACATTTAGGATTACTGGCGTTGCCGTATTTTTCCCAGGGCGTGCTGTCGAGTAATTCCTGAAATGTTTCAACATAGCCTTCATCAGCCAAGAGGTAGCAGGGTTTCTGCCAACCAAAGACATTGCGTGTCGGATTTCCCCAGGGTGTACATTTGTAATTCTGATTACCTGCCAGAAAATCCAGATAAAGTGCCGAATGATTAAGCCGCCATTTCCGCTTGAGTTTTTTACCCAGTTCAAAAATGCCACGGAATAGTTTTTTGGTATCAGCGCCTTTAATAAATACATCCTGCTTCGGGGCATGCTCATAACTGAACCCGGGTGCGATTGTTGCGCCTTCAACACCCAAATCCATTGCATAATCTAAAAACTCAACGACGTCTTCCGGCGTTTCTCCCTGGAACAAAGTACAATTGACGGTTACTCTGAATCCTTTATCAAGTGCCAGTTTGATAGCTTCTACTGCCCGATCAAAAACACCTTCCTGGCATACTGAGGCATCATGTCTTTCCTTCATGCCATCCAGATGTACTGAAAAAGTGAGATACGGCGATGGTGTATAATCGCCAATTCTTTTTTTGAGCAGTAACGCATTGGTGCAAAGGTAAACATATTTCTTACGCTTGATAATGCCTTCAACAATTTGCGGCATTTCTTTATGCAACAAAGGTTCGCCTCCGGGGATCGAGACCATAGGCGCACCGCATTCATCAACGGCCTGCATACATTCTTCATAAGACAGACGCTTGTCCAGAATTTCTTCTGGATGCGCTATTTTCCCACAACCAGCGCATGCCAAATTACAGCGAAATAACGGTTCGAGCATTAATACCAGCGGATATTTTTTAATACCTCTGATTTTTTGCTTGATCAGATAACTTCCTACCGCAATCTGTTGACGTAACGGAACTCCCATGGACAAAACCTCCAAAAACTTCAGTTAATTGACTAATTGATTACTAGTCACATATAAAAATTCCCGGCGGACAATTTAATTTCATGTGCAAGAAATGAAATCATCATTTAATGAAAAAATTGAATAGGATACCAAGCCAGGAATTGTATTGT
>DOOY01000285.1:0-3451 GCA_003514765.1 Nitrosomonas sp.
ATGGGACTGACGCAAACCGAAATAGCCAATCGCTTTGAAACGATCGTTGATTTCTCTGGAATACGCGACTTTATCGACCAACCGGTCAAGACTTATTCCAGCGGCATGTATGTGCGCCTGGCATTTTCGGTAGCCATTAACGTCGACCCCGACATTTTGGTCATTGATGAAGCCTTATCCGTAGGCGACGGTGCTTTTGCCCGCAAATCCTTTGACCGGATCATGCAGTTTAGAAAAGCCGGGAAAACAATTTTATTTTGTTCACACTCTATATATCAGGTTGCTGCGCTCTGTGATCGCGCTATCTGGCTGGACCATGGCAGGATCGTGATGATCGGTTCAAGCGGCGATGTGACCAATCAATATGGTCAAACGTTAATTGATACAGACAGTCACATGACCAATATTGCATCATCCAGATCCACACCTGCACAACACGCTTCCGATAATGATAGTGGCGCGGCGCGTATTACAAGTATACAGGCAGACGTGGACGGTATGAGCGGTACAATTTTACAAGCCACCAGTCAAAAAAGCACCTTAACCATTACTGTTCAATTCGATTTCGATCCAGCGTTACCCACACCGAGTCTTGTCGTCACTTTTTCCACCACTGACGGCCTTGGTATCAGCAGCGCTTCTTCCTATCACGATGCAGTCGATTTAACGCAGTATCACCTGCAAAATAAAAAAATCAAGGTTGTCTTCCCTGCAATACCACTGCTTAAAGGCGATTATTCATTAAGTGTATACCTGGGCTGCGAGAACGCGCTGCATTGTTATGACGCCGCTCTGCATATCATACAATTAAAAATTGAACAGGAAGGCACGGAACAGGGATTTGTTATGCTGCCGCATCACTGGAAATAATGCATATCTGTTTTCTACTCGAATCGACTGAATTATCCGGTGGCGTACGCGTTGTTTTTGATCAGGCATATTTTCTTACACAAAGAGGCCATAAAATCACGATTCGCGCCAGATCTGGAAATCATCACTGGTATCATCATGCAATCGATATCGACTATATTGATAACCTGACGCAACCCTTTTCAGCAGACACCGTCCCGGACGTTGTAATCGCAACGTTCTGGACCACAGCACAGGCCGCCATGCAACTGCATTGCCCCCATGCATTTCATTTTTGTCAAGGCTATGAAGGCGACTTTCCCGAGTATGCCAGCAAACGTGAACAAATTGAGCAGGCTTACCGTCTCCCCATTCCCAAACTCACCGTCGGAGACTGGCTGACAACACGTCTGCAACAGATTTACGGCAATTCCGATTTTACCGTGCAAACAATTGGGCAGATTGTCGATACAGCATTGTTTACACCGCCTTATTTTGCATATAAACAGCTATTGCGCAAACTGTTACGCCACCCGGCAAAAATTTTACTGATCGGCTTGTTTGAAAGCAGCGTCAAAGGCATACCCGATGCTTTAAATGCAATCAGCCTATTAAGACGGCAAGATGCCAATCTCTATGTTACCCGCATCTCAAACCGGGCTTTATCTGAAAAAGAAAAAGAAATAACGCCCATCGATTGTTATTTATCAAAGCTGTCACCGCAAGCAATGGCGCATTTATATCGCGCGCATGATTTTCTGATAGCGCCATCGCATGCAGCTGAAGGATTCGGGTTGCCTTTTGCTGAAGCCTTGGCAAGCGGCATGCCCTGTGTTGCCACTGCCATTCCTTCCCACTTGAGTTTTGATCAGGCACATGATTATGCAGTATTTGTACCGCCATCCGATCCCAATGCCATTGCCCATGCCATGCTCACGCTATTAAACAGTCCGGACAAACAAATGTATCTTCGCAAACGCGGACCGCAGCTCATGCAAAAACTATTCGCTTCTCATGCTGCCGCTGAACGGTTGGAACAAGTATGCTTAAAATCATTCAATCACTGAAGCATTCGTTTCCATTGTGGCGTTATTTCTTCTGGGATTTGCCTTTTTGGGCAATCGGCTGGCGTTCCCGGAGACGCTGGTTGCGCATGCAATCAACGCTCAAAAACGACGCATTCGCGTTTAAAAATAGCCTGCAAGCATTTTACGCCAACAAAGATGATGTCATTGATATTGATGATGCCGTTAATAAAGCGCTATTAATCCGGGCGATACGAAATAGCGATGCCTACGCGTGCCTGGGCATGAGTAAAAAAAATTTAGCTAAAAATTTTTCAATCTCGGGCTTTGAGCATTTGCAAAATGCACTCGGACTTAACCGTCCAATTATTTTACTGACAGCGCATATGGGCAGTTTCTATACGATTGCCATTGCGCTGGCACAATTAGGAATCCGTATTGATCCTGTTGCGCGCATAGTCGATGATTCGCAATATAACCCGCTACCGCAACAGTATTTTGAACATAGCAATTATTTTCTAACCCAAACCAAAATGCAGGGACGTTATGTTTATACCAACAATACAAATAAAATAGACAGGCATATTATTACAGCCTGCAAAAACAACGGAATCCTGCTGGTCTTACCCGATATTCCACGAAAATTCATACCCACCAACCGTTTCCCTGTGCAATTATTTGGCAAGAAAACTTCATTACCGACGCGCATCATCGATTTGGGCATTAAATACAATGCGCTCTTTATAACATTATGGAGCACGATTGAGTTTAAATCTGATTATTCTTTTAAACGCCACCTGCGCATCGACCCAGGTATTTACACTGCCGACAAAAAAGTTATCTTACAAAATTATGCCGACCGATTATCCAGTATCGTCTGCCAAGAGCCCTGGCAATGGATGGGCACTGCCATTATCAATCAATACAATGAATACAATGAAGAAACCGCATGAATGAATCACTGACGATATTTACATCGCTCACAGCATCCTATACCTACTCATCCGAACTTCGATTATCGCTGGAAATGCTGCGGCAAACATTTCCTTACGCAAACTGGATCATGCATACCCCCGATTCGACGCTTTCACTAAAAGCGCTGGTCAGCTTGAACCTGCCGCAGACAGGCTACATTTTATTTATTAAAGAGCCTGCAATGCTGGCAAGTAAAGAAATGTACCCTTTATTAAAAAAGCATCTCGAGAAAAACCCAGAAACCCAGATTGCACTACCGAATGATCCGTCTAATGCGCGCACGATTCTAACGCCAAACTATCATACTTTACGCGGCTTTGAGCAATTCAGCCACGAATTGGAACAATATGACACGGCCCCCATTGGTTATGACGGAAGGGAATGCTGGCTGTTTCTAATTTCAGCACAGTCTATGTCGAAACTTGATTTGCCTGACGATCCTTTTCAATTGCCCCGCCAAATACCGGCTGAACAGATAGCGATCATACCCCAGGCATATACACATCCTTTTTATAATTACTATCGTGAAACCCGTCCCGACATCCTGCCTTTTGTACCGGAAAACATTCAGTCTTTGCTCGATATCGGCTGTTCCCGGGGCA
>DOOY01000285.1:3561-3862 GCA_003514765.1 Nitrosomonas sp.
GCTGTTCCCGGGGCGGATTTGCCACCACAGTCAAAAAAACAATCGATTGCCGGGTTGCCGGCATTGAGATAAACCGTCATGAAGCTGAAGTTGCAAAAACAACACTGGATGCATTATGGGTCGGCGATGTTTTATCACTGGATATCCATGATCGATTTGACTGTATCAGTTGCCTGGATGTACTGGAGCATATGCCTGAACCGGAGAAACTGTTAAACAAGATAAAACAATGGCTCACACCTGATGGCAACATTCTCTTGAACGTCCCTAATGTCGGCTTCTGGGCTGTAGTCGACGATTT
>DOOY01000285.1:3981-4106 GCA_003514765.1 Nitrosomonas sp.
CTTGCAGGCCGCTGGGATTATGTGCCAGCCGGCATATTATGCAACACGCATCTGCGCTTTTATACGCAGCTTTCTCTGCGGAAGTTACTCGATAGCTGCGGACTGTCGGTCACTCTTCTTGAAAA
>DOOY01000095.1 GCA_003514765.1 Nitrosomonas sp.
TGGAATGGTTTCAGGTTGAAAATAACATTCATAAACGAGATGTGCTGTTGAAAGAACAGAGCCAGCCTGGCAGCAGCCTGAAAAAAGCTTTGGCTGGTGATTCGCAGCTAACGCTCGATGTTATTTTACATTCCGGCTTGCGTGGACGCGGTGGTGCGGGTTTTGATACAGGAAAAAAATGGCGGTTCTGCCGTGAAGCTGAGGGTGAGGGGCATTATGTTGTTTGCAATGCGGATGAAGGTGAGCCCGGCACATTCAAGGATCGCGTTTTATTGCAAAGCTATGCTGATGCCTTATTTGAAGGCATGACTATATGTGCGTATGTGATTGGCGCCAGGAAAGGTTTTGTTTATTTGCGCGGCGAGTACCGGTATCTGCTGAATCATCTGCAGAATATCCTGAAACGGCGATACGAGCAAAGCCTTTTAGGAACATCGATACTGGGAAAAACCGAATTCAGTTTTGATATTGAAATTGTGGTCGGTGCGGGCGCATATATCTGTGGTGAAGAATCTGCCTTGATCGAATCGTTGGAAGGCAAGCCCGGCATCCCCCGGATTCGGCCGCCTTTTCCGGTAACGCATGGTTATCTGGGGCAACCTACTGTGGTGAATAATGTCGAAACATTGATTGCCGCAGCGTATATTGCATACCATGGCAGTGACTGGTTCAAAGCAATGGGCACCGAGCAGTCCACTGGCAGTAAGATTTTGAGCGTCAGTGGAGACTGCCGCACGCCG
The DNA here is from genome assembly GCA_003514765.1 of Nitrosomonas sp. Taxonomy (GTDB): domain Bacteria; phylum Pseudomonadota; class Gammaproteobacteria; order Burkholderiales; family Nitrosomonadaceae; genus Nitrosomonas. The sequence continues at coordinate 741 of DOOY01000095.1, forward strand.
GGTGTTTATGAGTATACGCATGGTGTCAGCATGCAGCAGGTATTGAATGATTGTGGTGCAAACAATGCGCAGGCTGTGCAGATTGGTGGTCCGGCCGGAGCGCTGGTGGCAAAAAAAGATTTTTCCCGGCAAATCAGTTTTGAAGATTTACCGACCGGTGGTTCTTTTCTGGTATTTGGCGCGCACCGGAATTTGTTGTCGGTCAATCAGAATTTCGCGCGTTTTTTTGCGCATGAGAGTTGCGGTTTCTGTACCCCCTGCCGGGTCGGTACCAGACTGCTGGAAAACAGTTTTCAGAAAATAGCCGATGGCCGCGCAACACGGCGGGACATACAGGAAATCAAACAATTGAGCGCGCTTGTTAAACGATACTCGCATTGTGGACTGGGGCATACCGCAGCCAATCATATTCTGGACAGTCTGCAGGATTTTCCTGAAGTATTTGAGGAAAAATTGGTGCAGACACCTTTTACACCATCAATCAATCTGGATGCGGCGCTGGAGGATGCGCGGCAGATCACCCGGCGCGATGACGCGGACGCACACCTGGAGTAATGGATTACTATGGCGATCAATCAGAATACAATGACTATTGACGGTAAAGAAATTCATTTTGAGCAAGGACAGACGATTATGGATGCGGCGTTGGCTGCAAAAATTTATATTCCGCATCTGTGTCATTATCCGGGATTGCCGCCTTCAGGCAACTGTCGATTATGTGTGGTTGAAACAAACGGTAAAAGTGTGGCTGCCTGTATAACGCAGGCACAAGCCGGGCAGCGGATATACAGTAACACCCCGGAACTGAACGCTGTACGCAAAACAATAACGCAAATGCTGTTCGTCGAGGGTAATCACATTTGTCCAGCCTGTGAAAAATCGGGTAATTGCAAACTGCAGGCGATGGGCTATTATCTGGGTATGCGCGATGAGCATTTTCATCATTTTAATCCGCGGCGGGAACTGGATGCATCGCATCCAACTATTTTTCTGGATCGCAGCCGCTGCATACTGTGTGATTTATGTGTGCGCGCCAGCCGTGATGTGGACGGCAAGAACGTTTTTGCCATCGCCGGACGCGGTACCGATGCGCATTTGATTGTCAATACCGGTAGCGGAAAACTGGGTGACAGTAATCTGGACAGCGACGATCTGGCGGCGAATATTTGTCCTGTAGGCGCCATTATGCATAAGGAACGCGGTTATGTTTCACCCATCGGGCAGCGCATTTATGATCAACAACCGATCGGTGAGGTTGCTTTGGATGAACATATTCCCGGGCAGAAGGAAGGTGATAATGACTGACCGGAAAATCAGAATTGCCACAACTTCACTGGCTGGATGTTTTGGCTGTCATATGTCTTTTCTGGATATTGATGAAAAACTGGTTCAGTTAAATGAACGGATTGAATTTAACCGGTCGCCTCTAACGGACATCAAACACTGCGGGCCAAGCGACATCGGTTTGATTGAAGGCGGGGTCTGTAATGCAGACAATGTCCATGTTCTGCGTGAATTCCGGGTGAACTGCAAAGTGCTGATTGCTGTCGGTGCATGCGCTATTAATGGCGGCGTGCCGGCAATGCGCAACTATTTTGATTTGCGCGAATGTCTGGAAGAAGTATATCTGCACGGGGTAGGGGTTACCAATCCTCAAATTCCCGATGACACTGAATTGCCCTTGTTGCTGGATAAAGTCTATCCAGTCCAGGAAGTGGTGCACATCGATTATTTTCTACCCGGCTGTCCGCCGCCGGCTGATGCCTTCCTGCAAATGCTGATGCCGCTGCTCGACGGCAAAGCACCACAAATAGTCAATGAACAGTTACATTACGATTGAAAACGATTATGAACTCCGCCCAATCTCCAGGACCATCTTCAAAAACAAATTTACGCCGCATCGCAATCGATCCCATTTCGCGCATTGAGGGACATGGCAAAATCACGTTGCTGCTGGATAGCGATAACCATATTCACGAAGCACGGTTGCATATTGTCGAATTCCGCGGTTTTGAAAAATTTATCCAGGGACGGCCCTATTGGGATGTGCCATTTTTTGTCCAGCGCTTGTGCGGCATCTGCCCGGTCAGTCATCAACTGGCTGCCGCCAAAGCAGTCGATCAACTGGCCGGTATCGATCAATTGACACCAACGGCTACGAAACTGCGACGATTGCTGCATTTCGGGCAGATTCTGCAATCGCACGCACTGCATTTTTTCCATCTGACTTCGCCGGATTTCCTGTTTGGATTTGGCGGCGACCCCGTGCAGCGCAATATCGCGGGCGTGCTGGAAAAGCATCCCGATATTGCCATGCAGG
>DOOY01000097.1 GCA_003514765.1 Nitrosomonas sp.
TCTTAGGTATCGTTAGTATCGGTTTCTTGTTATTTATGCTACTAACTTCTAACCCATTTGATCGCCTGTTGCCAGCAGCCATGGAAGGCAGTGATTTAAATCCACTACTTCAAGACCCCGGAATGGTAATCCATCCGCCTATGTTATATATGGGCTATGTGGGATTTTCGGTGGCATTTGCTTTTGCAATTGCAGCTTTATTAAGCGGCAGATTAGATGCAACTTGGGCACGCTGGTCTCGGCCGTGGACAACAGTTGCGTGGGTATTTTTAACTTCTGGGATTATGCTCGGAAGCTGGTGGGCTTACTATGAGCTTGGCTGGGGTGGCTGGTGGTTTTGGGATCCGGTTGAGAATGCTTCTTTTATGCCTTGGCTAGTAGGTACAGCATTAATGCATTCGTTAGCAGTAACTGAAAAACGCGGCAGTTTTAAGAGTTGGACTGTTTTGTTGGCTATATGCACGTTTTCATTATGTTTGTTAGGTACGTTTTTGGTACGGTCCGGTGTGTTAACTTCTGTACATGCTTTTGCAACTGATCCAGAAAGAGGCGTGTTTATTCTTGGGTTCTTATTCGTAACGGTGACGCTTTCACTGTTATTATTTGCATGGCGTGCACCTAAAGTAGGTTTGGGTGGTAAGTTCGATTTGTTGTCGCGTGAATCTGCGTTGCTTGCAAATAATCTGTTATTGCTCGTTGCCGCAGCCAGTGTGATGTTGGGTACGTTGTATCCACTCATCATTGACGCACTTGGTCTGGGTAAGATTTCGGTAGGCCCCCCTTATTTTGAAGCCGTTTTTGTCCCTATTATGACGCCCGCGATATTTTTGATTGGTCTGGGGCCGATTTCACGGTGGAAACAAATGAGCATGCCATCTCTGACTGTGCGTATACGCTGGGCTATTGCTGTCAGTGTTGTCAGTGCGATTATTGCGCCTTTTTACATGGGTGAGTGGAAGCCATTAGTAAGTTTTGGTCTGTTATTAGCATTCTGGATTTTGTTTAGCATTTTGGTTAGCCTGAAGCATCGCCTCAGTAACAGTGGTCAGGGCAATATATTTACAAAATTAGCCAAGCAATCCAGAAGCTATTATGGTATGCATTGCGCACATTTCGGTGTTGCCGTTTTTATCATAGGCGTGACACTTGTAAATGGCTACGAAACGGAAAAAGATGTCCGTATGGACATTGGCAGCCGTGTGACAATCGGCGAGTATGCTTTTCAATTTAACGGTATTTCAGATGTTGACGGTCCTAACTATAAGTCTGTGCGTGGCGAAATTGAAGTATTCAAAAATGGTGAGTTTCTGCGTAAATTATTTCCGGAGAAGCGCACTTATAATGCTTCAGGGATGGTTATGACAGAAGCTGCAATAGATACTGGATTATTCCGGGATCTCTATGTTGCTTTGGGCGAGCCTTTAGCAAACGAGGCCTGGGTAGTTCGTGCTTACCATAAGCCTTTCGTTGACTGGATCTGGCTTGGTTGTATATTGATGGCAATCGGCGGCATTTTGGCCGTTAGTGATAAACGTTATCGTTTAAAAATTAAGACCAAGAGTACGTTATTTGCTGACAAGGAAGCTGAAAAAGAAATACCGGCAGCAGATGGAACGCGTAAGCCAGCAGCGGCTGGAAGTGGCTCTGATTTAGTAACAGAAACAAGGAAAGTGTGATGCGGTATTTAGCGCCATTGTTTGCTTTCTTAGTACTGGCTGTGTTTTTATTTGCTGGTTTATCCTTAAATCCACGCCAGGTACCTTCTCCGTTGATTGACAAACCTGCGCCCGAGTTTGAACTTTATAACCTGCATGAACCCGAGAAAGTTTTATCGTCAAAAGATAACTTGGGAAAAGTCTGGTTACTGAATGTGTGGGCTTCATGGTGTGTGGCATGCCGGGATGAGCACCCATTACTGGTACAACTTGCAAATTCCGGTTTGGTGCCCGTATACGGACTTAACTATAAGGACGAAAATACAACGGCGAAACAATGGCTTAGACTTTACGGTGATCCTTATGTGGTGAGCGTAGTTGACCCAGATGGCAAAGTGGGTATTGACTATGGCGTATATGGCGTTCCTGAGACTTATGTTATCGATAAAAAAGGGATTATAAGGCATAAGCAAATTGGTCCTGTAACTGTAGACTCATTGCAAAATACAATCATTCCATTGATTGAAAAATTACAAAGGCAAACATAATGAATTTCTCCTGTCCAATGTTTGTTGACTTGACTAATAGATTAGCACCAAAGTATATGACGTTAAAGTTGTCTTACATTCTGATTTTAAGTCTGTTAATCCTAACGGTATCGTCAGTGTGTTGGTCGCAGGAAACTTATAAAGAAGCGCTTCCCGCAGCAGAGAATCCGGAAATTGAAAAAAGAATGTTGGCGTTAACTGAGGATCTGCGTTGTCTGGTTTGTCAAAACGAAACAATTGCAGAATCGCGTGCCGATTTTTCCAATGATATGCGCCGGGTTATTCGTGAACAAATCGAAGCCAACAAAACAGATGCTGAAATTATTGAGTTTTTAGTCGATCGTTACGGGGATTTTGTACTTTACAATCCACCCATGAAATCAACAACCGTGTTATTGTGGTTTGGTCCACTTATTTTTTTCATTTTAAGTGCCTGGTTCTTGGTTAAATATCTCAAAGGACGTCGTCTTCAGATTGAAGATGTAAATCTGTCCGAATCGGATCGGAAAAAAATTGCCGTTTTGTTAGCTGAAAAAGAAGTAGCTGAGTCTGGAATGCAAATAGAGAAAACAGAAGCTTCGACAAATAAAAACAATTCAATAACCGAAGTGAATCAGAGCAAAGATGAAGTTCCATCCGGCGAAAATAAAGGTAATAACGTATGACGGCATTTTGGATTATTTCAGGTATTTTTATTGTAGTTACATTGCTTTTTATTATTCCGACGCTATTAAAAAGTAAAAATGTTCAGGAACAGCGTGTAGAACGTGATGCCGTCAATATTACAGTTTACCGTGATCAACTGAAAGAATTAGAAAGAGATTTGGAAAATGATATTCTAACTCAGGAACAATATGACCAGAGTAAACAAGAACTTCAGCAACGTATGCTTCAGGATGTTCCTGAAATGATGGAACAAACGGAAAGTAAAAAAACGAACAAAGTTATGAATATCGCAATCTCGACAGTGATAGCACTGACATTACCAGTTGCTGCAGTTTATCTGTATTTAGAAATCGGTGATACGCGCGGATTATTACCGCAGGCTCAACTGGCAAATGCAACACAAATGTCGCAGAATAACAGTAGTGGTACGCCTGAAGGTCACGATAATTTTGCTTCTGTGCTGGATAATCTAATTGCACGACTTAATAATGATCCTGAAGATGTCGAGGGATGGATTATGCTGGGACGTACATACGCAATTATGAAACGATATGATGAAGCGGCCGGTACATATGCGAAACTGAATGAATTGATTCCCGATAACCCCCAGATTCTGAGTGACTATGCCGATATATTGGCTATGACGAATGATGGAAGTCTCACTGGAAGGCCATCTGAACTGATTCAAAAAGCTTTGGAAATTGATCCGGAATACCCGAAAGCATTAGCTTTGGCTGGGACTGTCGAGTTTGAACAAAATGAATTCGATCAAGCTGCCATGTATTGGGAAAGATTGCTTGCAGTAATTCCAGCGGATTCTCAACTTGCCAAGTCTGTCAATGAAAGTATTGAGGAAGCCAGGTCACTGGCGGGTAAAGAATCTGGCGCATCTCAAACGCAGCAGGTGGCTGCTACAAAAGCTGTTGAAGAAGAACCGCAATCCAGCGTTATGGAATCTCAACAGTCTGCTACAGCAACAGCAGAAATGTCTGGATCATTGTCCATATCTGGCAATGTAACAATCAGTGATTCGATTGCTTCGAGCGCAAATCAGAATGATACATTATTCATTTATGCACGTGCAGAATCAGGGCCTAAAATGCCGCTGGCAATCTTAAGATTAAAAGCGGGCGATTTGCCGACATCGTTTACGTTGACAGATGAAATGGCAATGACGCCAGCAATGAAATTGTCAAGTTTCCCAAATGTCGTTGTTGAAGCCCGGATATCTAAATCTGGTCAGGCCGTTCCAGCGAGCGGTGATCTCCAAGGAGTGAGCGCGCCTGTCAAGGTCGGTGATAACAATGTGACAATTGTAATCGATTCAAGAATTCCATAATTTTGCTGAAAATGAACAAAACTCTTCAAAAAACTTTTTAATTTCTTAAATTCAATGTTAGCAATTGATAAACCTGTGCCCGATTTTCAATTACCCAGTACCAGTGGTGAAAACTTTTCACTATCTGAAATGAGTGGCAAGCATCTTGTCATTTATTTTTATCCAAAAGATAATACACCCGGATGTACTACAGAAGGAGAAAATTTTCGGGACAACTATGTAGCCTTTAAAGATTCAAATTGTGAAATTTTTGGAGTTTCACGTGACAGTATGAAATCCCATGAAAACTTCAAGGAAAAAATGAAGTTTCCTTTTGAGCTTCTTAGCGATGTAGATGAAGTGGCTTGTAAGTTATTTGATGTTATTAAAATGAAGAATATGTATGGCAAGCAAGTTCGCGGTATTGAACGAAGCACCTTTGTTATTGATATGAAGGGAATCTTAAGGAAGGAGTGGCGTGGCGTCAAAGTTCCGGGTCATGTGGAGGAAGTGTTGGCGTTTGTTAAAACACTTTGACCAAAATCAATTGTTATTTCGTGAAGTTTAAACTAATAAATGTTTGATCGCATTTTGTTCGGCGATTAACTCTTCGTAGCTTTTTTGCATTTTATTCCTGTCATAATCGCTTAAATCAAGTCCCTGAACAATCTGATAGCCGCCATTCTGGCAAGTTACCGGAAAGCTGTAAATGATTCCTTCAGGAATATCATAGCTTCCATCAGATAAAATGCCCATCGAAGTCCAATCATTTTTTCTGGTTCCAAAAATCCAATCCTGCATATGGTTAATAATTGCATTTGCAGCACTTGCTGCACTGGATCTGCCATGCCGCGCCTCGATAATGGCCATGCCGCGTTTTTGTACAGTCGGGACAAAGCTGTTATCTATCCAATTATTGTCAGCTATAAGTGATCTGACAGACTGGTTGTCAATTTCTGCATGGTTTAAGTCGGGATACTGCGTATTAGAATGATTACCCCAGACAACCATTTTTCTAATACTGGTAACAGGTCTGGATAGTTTTTGAGCAACTTGCGATAAAGCACGGTTATGGTCGAGTCTCAACATCGCTGAGAAATTTCCGGGATTAAGGCTAGGCGCATTATTTAGAGTAATATAAGCATTTGTGTTAGCTGGATTACCCACAACTAGTACCTTAACATGCTTATTAGCAGCAGCATTGAGTGCTTTACCCTGTTCAATAAAAATCGGGCCATTTGCTTCCAGCAAATCTTTACGCTCCATATTTTCACCGCGTGGTCGGGCACCCACTAGCAGCGCGATATCTGCGTCTTGAAATGCCACTCGTGGATCATCAGTGGTTATAAGTTCAGTCAAAAGCGGAAACGCACAGTCCTGCATTTCCATTACCAAACCGTCAAATAACGGGCGGGCGTTGGGAATGTCGAGTAACTGTAAAATGATAGGTTGGTCTTTGCCGAGCATGTCGCCAGCAGCTATGCGAAACAGCAGGCTATAACAAATCTGGCCTGTTGCGCCAGTGACCGAAATTCGAATTGGCGATTTCATTTTTTTCAATCCTTGAGAACGCTCCGTAGACTGTCAAATTAACAGTACTTGAGAAAATTGACTGAGAATTATACTTGTAATCAGTGTTCCAAGGAAGACTGGATGAGCAGTATACATTTAATTGGATAATATAAATTGGGTTGATATGATGAAACGGGCAATATCAAATTTAATCTTACCAGTCTAAGTATTTGTTTAATAAACCGCTTGCCTGGCCTTGCGCTCTTGAATAAATAACATCTGGGTTAGTTACTGTTTCTAGGAAATATATTTGTGCAATTAGCGGCATCTGCTGTGAATTTCTTTTGATAGATCATATTGCAAGTGTCCATAGTAACCTGGAAGCAAGGGGGCACCGAAGACCGAATATTGCCATAGATTGTGTAATTGTATATCCGTCATGAGACTACGCAGATGGTTGCAATGATGTTTTGTTTCTAATGCTTGGGCTTTTAATCTTTCCTGCGCCGCTTGTTGCTGGATGCGTTGTAAATTATTCTGCTTCAATTCCTGCAATTTTCTGACCATTGCTTCCTGCTTTTGCAG
>DOOY01000080.1 GCA_003514765.1 Nitrosomonas sp.
GATAAAACAACTGGAAGGAAATATAGGTCTGCCTTTATTTGAGCAAATGGGCAAGCAGATTTATTTAACTGAGGCCGGAAATGAACTGTATCGTTATAGCCGTGAGATTTTGCAGCGGTTGTCGGATCTTGAACTTGCACTGGATGAACTCAAAGGCATGGAACGCGGCAAGCTGAATATCGCAGTCGTCACCACAGCCAATTACTTTGCACCGCATTTGCTGGCTAAATTTTGCCAACGCTATAGCGGCGTCTCTGTCAGCCTGAATGTTTCCAATCGGGTAACGATACTGAAACTATTGGCCGAGAATGCCATCGACCTGGCGATTATGGGCCTGCCCCCGGAGGACATGGACATCGTTAGTGAATCGTTCATGGAAAATCCGCTGGTTATAGTTGCACCCCCTGATCATCCGTTGTGCCGGGAACGCAACATTTCGGTCAAAAGACTGGCCAAGGAAATTTTTCTGGTACGTGAAATGGGTTCGGGTACGCGTGACGCTATGGAGCGATTCTTTTCAGAGCATAAAATCAAAATCAATAAAGGTATGGAAACCGACACCACCGAAGCGATCAAGCAAGCTGTGCAGGCCGGGATGGGACTCGGAATCATGTCGCTGCATACGGCAGAACTTGAACTTGAGACAGGCCGGTTGAAAATGCTCGATGTTCAGGGTTTTCCGATCCTGCGCCACTGGCATATTGTTAACCGGAAAAACAAACGTCTGTCCGCCGTGGCGCAGACATTCAGTGAATTTCTGTTGAAGGAAGCAGCGGCGTTGATGCGGGCATCTAAAAGAAATGATTGAGCAGATGCAACCTTGCTACATTGGCTATTACTGCTGATTCATTCTCATCGGACCGATATATCGCTTGGCAATGACTAAATTGTCGATATAAAGATAAAAAGTTGATCTCGGCTTGTCAATGCCACCATGATAAAAATTCAACCACAGGTATTCGATTTTAAGCTGATCCGTTTTACGAAAGCGAAGCCCTGTTTTGTCTAAAACTTTTCTGCCATCAATCCAGACCGTCAACTGACCATTAAATTTGTCGGGATCATTCAGTTTTAAATATTGTTCAATCGCATACCAGCGATTTTTCTGCAGCAAATTAAGTTCACTGTTCCAGGATACATTCTCACCGTAGTTTGTGTTGCTATCCGGGTGATAAACATAACTGCCCAGTGGAATGGTGCCTTCAAATGTTGAGTTGGGTGATGCCTCTAAAAAAAAGAGCCCGCGGGCAGACCACCCATTATAGCCGTCAACAGCACGGCCACCCCATCCAGCCGTATTGTAGGTACCGGCAAAACCCGGTAATTTACCACCGTCAGTCGGACGCCAGTTATCTCCAAAGCGTAAATAATAGCGGAAGTACATTTGTTCCGGTTCATAACCGATAAGATTTTTAAAGCGGTAATGACCGGTAAATCCGTAATTTGTTTTACGATTAAATTCGATTTGCAACGCGCTTCCGTCAAGTGGCGCGAAGCGGTCGTTATCATATGCAGTCTCAACAATCCGGTAATTGTTATAACCGCTGGTATTGTCCAGATGACTTTGCCAATCGGTATTTTCAGATGAACTAAAGAAACCGTGCTGCGCATTAAACTGCTCGGCAATGATGACGTCCGGATGTTCAGCCAGACCCTGGTCAGCCGGATAATCCCAAGCGATACCATGTTCTATTTCACCGGGAGCCTGCAGCGGCGCAACTGCAAAAACACCTATCTGTGTATTACCGAACTGCTTGGCGTTTGTCGTTAAATTCAGGCTGGCGTGGGTGATTTCGGTGCTGTCCAACGCCAGAAAGTTGTCATCAATAGCGATTAAGGCAGGGGTGTTAGACCCGACCAGAAGCTGTTCATCATGTCCTAGCGATCTGTGTGACGTAGTGGAAAGGGCTGTATCCCTGGTCACCTTAAAGGTTTTGGTTTCATTATTAGCGGTTTGTATGGTCAAATGAGGCGCTTCCGGAGATTCAACCTCGGATGACTTGAAAACAGTCGTTCCGTTGCCGGATTCTTCTTTCAGATAAACGCCATGATAACTGTCCGGGTTTTGTATCCAGTATTTCACCAGAGCAGTCAGGTCTAACGAAATTGTTCTGCTGGTGTCCAGATCTTGAACATGCGTGATTGAAAACGCCGCGGTACCGTGAAGTTCGCCGTTGTGGTCGATCCAGTCTCCAAGTTGGCGGCGCCATAAAAGCTTTGCGGCGGCGTCAGAGAAAATGAAGTTTGCGCCGTCTCTGTTATCTTTACTGCCTTGCGACCAGTAAACCTCACTCTGTGCATTCAAGGTCAGGGATAACAAAAAGAGTGTAATAATTAGACGATACATATTTTTCAAAAATACTTGTGTTGGATAATTATACAGCTTACTCTAATCAGAGCGTTAGACAAGTTTTTCCAGACATTTTTCCAAATATTCTATTGTCAATCCGTCCACTCTGGGTATGCCGATACCCCGGTGCAGCGGGTATGCTTCTATGCGGTCAGTACGCTGATACCCGCGGCGTTGATAAAATGCAATCAATTCATGACGCTGGGAGACGACAAACATGACAATTTTTCTGGCGTGCAGTTGTTGTTTTGCAATGATTTCAGCTTGTTGCAGTATGTGTTTGCCGATGCCTTGTCCCTGAAAATCAGAATGTACTGAGAAAAAACCGATATAGGCATGCTGCTGTTCTTTGGTGAGGTAAATGCAGGCGGCGAGCAGTCGTTCCAGATACACAACAAAAAACTGTGCATTCGGCTTTGACGCGGCGGCTTTTATTTCGCCGATATGCGTCCGATTACCGCTAATGATATGCGTTTCTCTGGTCCATCCTGTGTCGCCGCGGTAGGTCATGTTAACCAGTTCGCAGATATCATCGTAATGATCAGGCGTTGCATTTTTGAGTATGAATCGGGATAGATCAATTGTATTCTGCTTTATCGTTGCCATAGGCACTTATTGACTAAAACAGATTGAGGACAGGGCTTTTGGTCAATGCGACCAGTACGATATAGATAAATACGCATTCGGCAGCAATCCAGGCGGTGATACGCGTTCTGCGCGCTTTTCCGAAGCGTATGGCGATCATGCCCAGGCCGATGTAGATCAATATACCGATAACCTTGGCAGTCAACCAGGGGTCGCTCAGCGGACTTTGCTGGATTTTTACTGCCAGCGTGATTGCGCTGGTCAGCAAAATAGTGTCGACGACATGCGGCAGGATTTTGACCCAGCGTTGACGCAGGTTGGGTGAATCCTGTAACAGCCAGATGCCGCGGAGAAAAAAAAGCAGAAAGCTGGTGATGACGCTGCCGACATGAATCATTTTGATCAGGGCAAAGCTCATAATCCACCTCCAGGTATCAACCAGCCATGACTGCCTGCTACCGCACCGGCAATGGTGAGCAAGCTCAGGATAAGTAAAATCAGATGTTTGCGTTGAATTTCTGCAAACGTTTGCACGGTAATATTTTGTTGTGAAGCTGGATTTGACTGCCGCCTTGAACGCGGTTCAAACACAAACAGCATCACAGTGAAAAGCAGCCAGATCAGTACCATGGTATGCATCCACCAGTATTGCCACTGTGTAAAACGGTGCCAGGCGTTCAGAATGTAAGTCATGTAAAAACCACTGAAGCCCACGAGTAGGGTGGTATAGCGCGCCTGTGCAGCGAACCGGCGCCTGAAATCAGTAAAAAAAACCATGGCTTCAGCGGGTGATGACAAGCGTTTTAATGCCGGCAGCAGTACCAGCGTAACCATGGCAACGCCGCCAATCCACAGGACCACGCCTAATACATGCAACACTCTGGCAAAAGCAAAATCGTCCATGCGTATGTTGAAATAATTTGGTTAAGAGCACAGGCGCATGCGCCTATTTATATGGATGGTGCATTTTCTCCAGATGACGCCCATGCAACGGCCTTGTCGTAATCATGGAACACAAGGACTTCTGCGTCGGTAAACAGGTTGGAAATCCACGCACTCCAAGTCTGCCACTCATCGTCGGTTACGACGGCGATATGACTGAAGTCGTTGCCATGTTCATGCATGAATTTGAGGTCCTCCCAGGCAACATCAACGGTATAGTTCAGCATATCACGAAAATCCACAACAACATTTGCCTTGCCTTCAAAGGTGGATTGGTAGATGACTTGATCCTCAAATTGCTTGTAATCAGATAATGTAAATTCACCAATGACCGCGACAATGATTAAATTATTTTGTTTTTGTATTGTAATCATGATTTCACCTTAAATGATAAGGTCACCATTATCGGTAATTAAAGTAAATGGTGCAAATATTGCTAAAACACGCGTTGATCATATAAATAAGTCATTTTTTTGCAGATTTCCTGATTGGCAGAATAAATTTTTAATATCAATTAGTTATTATTATTTCTATCAAGCGGGAGTGGCTGAAGGGTTTGCCGGGAGTGAGTTTTTTGAGTGATTTGCTTTTCGATAAGTCAGGTTTAATGCTGTTGTTTAACAGGTCATTAAAAGGACAAGTTGAGGGATTAATAATCTTTTATTTTATGCAATGCAAAACTGAACTTGTGTGTAGTATGCGTGTATGTTTGATTGATATGAGTATGTATTTTACAGCTTGTTAATTATCGTAATAAAAATATCGTAACCACGCAGCAAAAAATAAATGTGTTTTATCCTCAAAAAACTGTGTTGATGATTATTTATGAGTGAACTTAAGAGTCCGAGCCCTTCGGTTATTGCACGGGAAGCATTGCTAAAACTGGCTTCATTAAAGCTGCAACCAACACCCGATAATTACCACAAGATCTACAATGAAATCGCAGGAAATCCCGGTAACCGGATGAGTGCAAGTACATCGAACATGCTTTCGTCGTTCTTAACCGATTTTCCCCGGCATACACAGGAATTAAACGATTTAGCGAATAAGTTGGAACAAGCAGTACAGAATAAAGACTGGAATGAATTTAATACGGTTTTGATGAAGCTTGTCGGATTAGCTGCGCAATCGGGTGAGGGATTAAATACAAATAATAATGATACCTTGCAGAGCGAGTATTCATGGGGCGAGACAATAGCCAAGCTATTGAAGCAACTAGCAGCCAACCACGGGAAAGTGACTATTGCCAGGAAACGTGAAGGCCTAAATCGCGTTTTAACCGGATTTTCAAGAAATTCACATCATCTGCAGAAAAAAATCATTGCGTTGATGGAATCATGGAAGGTTTTGGCAACGGAAGCAGACAAGGAAATTGAAATATCGGACGTAGAAACAGGTGATGTGTTGCAGCCGGATGAGAAAACCGGTTTGTATGAAGCGAATGGACAATCAGCAGATATTCAGACACCACAGAACTATGCTTTTGCGAACGATATAACAGCCCAGTTACGCGAATTATTGATACATGTTTTAGAACATGTTGCGTCTGTAAAGCTAAACGACGAGACTTTGAGTGACGACGCCAAGAGTCTGGCGCGAAAAATGCGTGTTATCGAAAGCAAGCAGGAAATGAAACTATTTGTTTCAAGCTTTAAGCAATTTCTCGAGAGATTTGAATACTGCACGGAAGACAATGCAAGATTGCAACGGGGTTTGTTGCGTTTATTGGATAAGCTGTTGGTAAACACCAGTGAATTATTGTATGAAGATGAATGGGTGAAAAGTCATATCTCCAAATTGCGAGAAACAATAATCTGTCCTTTGGACAAACGTTTGATGATTGAGGTTGAAAATTATTTAGACGAAATTATCCAGAGACAAGGTATCATTAAACGCAACCTGGGTGATGCCAGGACAACGCTGAAGGAAATGGTCAGCTGTCTGATCAACAATATCGAAGAATTATCCGATGAAACGGGTGAATATCATGACAAAATAGAAAGTTATTCAGAACAAATTAATCAAACAGATGATTTGGAGATGCTGAATCAATTGCTGGTTGAAATTATGAAAGACACCCGGCAGATGCAGGAACGTACACAAAATTACCGGGACGGGTTTTTGTCAGCACGTGCGGAAGTAGATGTCGCTCAGGAAAAAATAGTGCGACTTGAGTCCGAATTGCAGCAAATGAGTGAAAAGGTACATGAAGATCATTTGACTGGAATTTTAAACCGCCGTGGTTTGGATCTGGCATTTGAGCGCGAGGTATCGCGCGCGCAACGGCAGCAGTTACCCATATGCTACGCGCTGCTCGATATCGATAATTTTAAAGTGTTGAATGATACTCATGGTCATAAGGTTGGAGATGAGGCGCTCGTGTATCTGGTCAATACGGTGAAAAAAGTCACGCGAATTGATGATGTTATTGCACGGTACGGCGGTGAAGAGTTTGTGATCTTGTTGCCCAACACCGAGTTGAAATCAGCTGTCGAAGTGCTAACAAGAATAAGGCGTGATTTGACCAAAAAGTTTTTTTTGTATGAAAACAAAAAAATTCTTGTTACTTTCAGTGCAGGTGTTGCTGAGTATAAACGGGGAGAAATGCAGGAGAATATTTTCAAGCGCGCCGATGAGGCTTTGTATCGTGCCAAAAAGAATGGAAAAAATTTAATACTGGAAGCCGTTTAAGATTGAGTTGATGCAATTTTTTGCCTGATAACTGCATATTTCGATCTTTTTTTAACACTGAAGCGGGGCAATGTGGTAGGTTTTCAATACCCGTTAATTTGCATCTAATTTCTGTAATATTCCGCTGATACACTGTAATATGGTAAAAAGCCTGTATTACTACGTATGAATAATTTTCTGATTGATGGATATAACAGACCTTAAAAATCCCACCTTATATATAAATCGTGAACTGAGTTTACTTGAATTTAACCGGCGTGTGATTGAGCAGGCAAAAGATGAAAACCTGCCGTTGCTCGAGCGCTTGCGTTTTCTCTGTATTGCCAGTACCAATCTGGACGAATTTTTTGAAATTCGTGTTGCCGGACTCAAACAACAAATCAAATATGGTTCTGTACAAACAGGTGCAGATAATCTGTTGCCGGCAGAAGTGATGGGACGGGTGAGCGAAACGGCGCATCAGATTGTCAATGAGCAATATGTCGTATGGAATGAAATGATTATTCCGGCACTGGCTAAAGATAAAATCAGGCTGCTGCGCCGTTCTCATTGGAAGCCAAAAGTAAGCCGCTGGATACAGCGCTATTTTAATGCAGAGGTGTTGCCAATTTTAAGCCCTATCGGGCTTGATCCGGCACATCCTTTTCCCAGGGTATTAAACAAGAATCTGTACTTTATCATCTCGTTGGAGGGTAAGGATGCTTTTGGGCGTGATTCGGGACTGGCCATTGTGCAAGCACCGCGCTCACTGCCACGCGTTGTACAGGTACCGTCGAACCACAGTAACGGAAATCATGATTTTGTCATGCTTTCTTCCATCATACATGCGCATGTAAAAGACCTTTTTCCGGGTATGAATGTGCTGGGTTGCTATCAGTTTAAGGTGACGCGTGACAGTGATCTGCTCATTGATGACGAAGAAGTGGATGATTTACTGCGCGCTTTGGAAGGTGAATTGCCCTCTCGCAGATTCAGTAGTGCTGTCCGTCTCGAAGTTGCCGACAATTGTCCGGATCATTTAAGCGATTTTCTGTTGCAAAAATTTGAATTGGAAAAAGATGATCTGTACCAGGTGTCAGGCCCGGTTAATCTGGGGCGTTTGCTCGCTATTTGCGATCTGGTTGACCGGCCGGAACTAAAGTTCAGTGGTTTTACATCGGATATTCCAAACCGTCTGCTCAAGAATACAAATATTTTTGAGGTGCTGCATAACGGTGACATTCTGTTACACCATCCATTTCAGTCTTTTGCGCCGGTGGTTGATTTCCTGCGTCAGGCATCGAATGATCCGAATGTGCTGTCGATCAAACAAACACTTTATCGCACCGGTGCGGATTCGGCAGTGGTCGAAGCGTTAAAGGTTGCTGCACGTGCGGGCAAGGAAGTGACGGTGGTGATCGAATTGCGGGCCAGGTTTGATGAGGAAGCCAATATTGAACTGGCCAGTGAATTACAGAAAGCAGGTGCGCATGTTGTGTATGGCGTGGTTGGTTATAAAACCCATGCCAAAATGATTTTAGTTGTCAGAAGGGAAGGGCGCACCTTATGCCGCTATGTGCATTTAGGCACCGGTAATTATCATGCAAGGACCGCACGCCTGTATACTGATTATGGTTTGCTGACATGCGATAAAGCGATCGGTGAGGATGTGAATAAGCTGTTTCATCAATTGACCGGTTTGGGACGCGCAGGAAAATTAAAGAAACTGCTGCAATCGCCTTTTACATTACAAAAGGGCATGCTCAGTTATATTGAAGATGAAATCAAAGCAGCCAACGATGGCAAAAAGGCCTGGATCATTGCCAAGATGAATGCGTTGGTTGATCCTGAAATCATTATGGCGCTGTATCGGGCATCCCAGGCGGGGGTTAAAGTCGATTTAATTATTCGCGGTATTTGCTGCTTGCGCCCCAATGTCAAGGGCGTCTCGGAAAACATCCATGTGCGTTCCATCGTCGGTCGATTTCTGGAACATACGCGCGTTTATTATTTTTATCGAGGAGGTGAGGAACGCGTATTTTGTTCAAGTGCCGATTGGATGACGCGGAATTTACATTATCGTGTGGAGGTCTGTTTTCCGATTGAAGAAAAACGTACCAGTGATTCGGTGATTGCTTATGGCCTGCTGAGTTACCTTTCAGATAACACGCAGGCCTGGGTGCTGCAAAATGATGGTTCTTATAAACGCACCAAACCGGGTACGCAAAAACCCCGCTCGGCCCAGCAGCATATTCTCGAGCATTATTGTGACTAGATGGAGTACTCGTTTTACTGAAAAGTGAGTTTGAAATCGGCTGCCTGTAGAAAATTTTGTTCGGTTTTGAGATCAGCCAGTGTCAAAGGATGATTGAACAGCCATTCTGGAGGAAAGAACAGATTGATTTTATGTGCATTCGCGCGAATCTGTATTTCAGGCAACATGCTGTTGGAGCGGCTTCTGTGCAAAACAGCAGCCAGTCTCAGCAAGATGCTGAGTCTTATTATGGAAAGTCTGGAATTACCTGGAACGGACTCAAATTCGTTTAATAGAAATTTTCTGCGGTGACTGCGCACCAGTTTTGCCAGCTTGATTTGTTCTTGCCGCGAAAAACCGGCCAGATCGGAGTAAGTGATTAGGTAGTCGCCATGCCGGTGATATTGCGCATGCGCGATCGATAAACCGATCTCATGAATTTGAGTGCCCCATAGCAATAACTTCAAATCCTCTTTTTTCGACAATTTCCAGTCAGAACTGACTTGATGAAAAAGATTTTTCGCTGTTTCTTTGACGCGACCGGCCTGTTCCGTATCCACGCCATAACGGTGCGAAACATCCATAATCGTTTTATCCCGAATGTCTTCGTTATGTACCCGGCCAATTAAGTCGTGCAAAAGTCCTTCACGCAATGCGCCGTCAGAGACATTGATTTTTTCCAAATTCAGTGCTTCAAATATGCCGAACAATACAGCAACACCACTCGCAAAGACGGGTTTTCTGTGCTCCGATAAACCTTCAAAATCGATGGCTTCACAGTCGCCGATGGCGATTAGTTCATCTACCAGTTTTGAAAGTGCGGCGATTGTGATACCGGCTTCACACCATCCTTGGGCCTGTACGACATCGCGAATAGTTGTAATAGTGCCGGAAGAGCCGAGCGCAAAATCCCAGCCCGTTTTTTTGTATGCAGCTTCAATTGATTCCAGTTCCTGTCTGGCGTACAACACTGTTTTGCTGATTCTTTTTGCTTTAATCTTGCCATCGTCAAAGAAGCGTTTCCCCATATTGACGCAGCCCATGTAGAGGCTGTCCATGCTGTATATGTCATATCCGCGTCCGATAATGAGTTCAGTACTGCCGCCGCCGATATCAATCACCAGCCTTTTATTGACTTCATCGTAAGCGGTATGTGCAACACCCTGGTAAATTAGGCGTGCTTCTTCCTGACCGGCAATGATTTCAATTGGATGGCCTAACGCTGCATCTGCCAGTGACAGGAAAAATTCACCGTTACGCGCTTGTCGCAGCGTGTTGGTGCCGACTGCACGTATGTTTGCTTGCGGTATTTCCTTGACACGTTCCCCGAATCGTTGCAGACATGCCAATGCCAGTTGCATGGATTCGTCAGACAATTCATAGTTTTCGTTAAGTCCGGAGGCAAGTCTGACCATCTCCTTGATTCGGTCTATGATTTGCAAACGGCCGTCCACGTAATTAGCAACTATCATGTGGAAACTGTTGGAGCCTAAATCGATGGC
>DOOY01000259.1 GCA_003514765.1 Nitrosomonas sp.
TAACTGTAACACCTGGATCGCATCTGGCGGGCACACTGCGGCGTTGTTCGTCGTCGCCATAGCCTTGCTATGACTCATCCTCTCGCCTTGCATTGCATCCCGCCAGACGCGCCCAATTGTCACACTTATTTCTTCACGGCTCCTTAGAATCGGGTAATGGAATGACAGCTACAACAAATAGAAACTAAATCTATCTCTTTCAGGTGTGCATTATCAGCAACATGAACAGAATGTTATTATTGGCCGTTGCAGCTTCAGGTTTCACTTAATAACGTAATCTGCAACACGCCACGTGTTATCTTTCTCTTTAGCCAGTGTAACGGTCTCCATTGCCAACCCCTTGCGTTTAAAAGTTGTATAAAACTGGATAACGACATATTCTCCATCGGGAAACCCCGACAATGCCTGGCTATACCCGGCCGACGCGATATATCGAGCCTCCACTGATCCAAGTGGTTTTCTGACAGCATCAATCGTTTTAATCCAGTCAGGTTCAGGCCGCTTTTTTTGAAAATGCGAAGAAGCCTTTTTCCAACTTTCTGTATAGCGACTTTCGTCAGTTAACGCAAGCCAGGAACGCGCACTGCTTTCAACCTTGTCGAGAATATCCTCTTCGGCCGTATAGGCGGTACTTGTACAGAAAAGCAATACTAACAGCACGATAAATCGTTTTATCATCTTAATACCTTAAGTTATGAAACTTGGATTCCAAATATGCGAAGATAATCCAATCAATTTATTCTGTAATAATTCCACCACCAAGACAAACCTTACTCTCATAAATTACCACTGATTGTCCGGGTGTTACAGCCCATTGATCCTCGGCAAAGTCAATCTGGCATTGATCATTATTAAAACGCTCAATGGTGCAAGGCGCGTCTTTCTGCCGATACCGGGTTTTTGCAGCATAAACCCAGTTGCAGCGTGGTCTTTCACCACTTACCCAGGTTAAGTGAGTTGCCTTGAGTGAAGGTTGCAGCAAGCTGGGATGGTCATGTCCTTGCACGACAATCAAAATATTTTCATCCAGATTCTTGTCACATACAAACCAGGGTTCATCACTCCCATCACATGTACCGCCGATACCTAAACCCTGCCGTTGCCCGATCGTGTAATACATTAACCCCACATGCTTGCCGACCACCTTGCCTTCGCGCGTTTTTATCTCACCTGGCTGATGCGGCAGATAACGACTCAAAAATTCTCTGAATGGACGCTCACCGATAAAACAGATACCAGTACTGTCTTTCTTGGAAAAATTGGGTAATTTTAAATCGCGGGCAATACTGCGTACTTCGCGTTTATATAGATGCCCGATTGGAAATAATGTATTGGTAAGCTGTGCCTGACTCAGGCGATAAAGAAAATAGCTTTGATCTTTGGTGCCGTCCTCACCCTTGAGCAACTGGAATTTACCATTAAACTTTCGTATCTGTGCATAGTGTCCAGTTGCTATATAATCTGCGCCGAGTTGATAGGCGTGATCCATAAACGCTTTGAACTTGATTTCGGCATTACACAGCACATCGGGATTGGGCGTGCGCCCAGCCTGATATTCAGTCAGGAAATTTGAAAAAACACGGTCTTTATATTCAACTGAAAAATTGACTGCTTCAATGGATATATCCAGAATATCCGCAACCGAAACCGCATCCAGAAAGTCTTGCCGGGAAGAACAGTACGCATCGGTATCATCGTCCTCCCAGTTCTTCATGAACAAGCCGGCCACATCATAACCCTGCTGCTTGAGCAAATACGCCGCCACGGACGAATCTACCCCACCCGACATGCCGACGACCACACGCTTTTTTTTCATTGCATCAATTGTAATGCGTCAGAACTTCCAATGGATAGCGCTTACCCGCACAAAAATCCTGTATACATTGTTTTACCAACGGACTGCGATGACGCATGGTCAATGCTTCAATCTGCGGCCTATCATGCCAATCCGCATTAACAATACATGCCTCTCTTACATAGTCCGGATCAAAATCTGTGACGTAACCCGAAAAAGCAAAGCGCAAATAAGTCGTATCATTATTAGTGGAATGCCAGTGATAGACACCCAGCAACCATTCCGGAACAAACGTATAGCCAGTCTCTTCCAGTGTTTCTCTGATGACGGCCTGAATCAGCGATTCGCCCGCTTCCAGATGTCCCGCAGGCTGATTAAATAATGTTATAGCGCCGGAAGATTCCCGTTCTTCGACCAACAAAAAACTGCCCTCCTGCTCAACAACTGCAGCTACCGTTACATTAGGTTTCCAAATCATATTCACATGTACCATTTGATTAAAATCTGACTGTTTGTTAATAGTGTACCGCTTTTTGTTTCTCCAGACAGATAAACATATAGAGCATATAACAAGACATAATGGCGGCAAAGAAACACCATACGGAGATAAACGTATTAGCAGACAAAAACGCCGCCAACAAGACAGACAATGCAATAATGACACCGAAATAACGTAAATGTTTTTGCGATGATAATAACAGCGGTACCAGAATCACTAACACATAAGCGCCGCGCACCACTATACGTGGTACAAAATCATCCAGCAGCAGTCTTAGTTCGTATGAAATGGAATGCTGTATTAAAGACACTGACATCCAATCAGCAAATATCAATACGGGAAGATACATACCCAGACCAAACAGTCCGCCCATAAACGCTATGATACAAAACAAGCGCTTCTTATTCTCCACACTCTCTATTTTATAGCATGAATACGGTATCCAGAATAACCAAAAAAAATGAGAAAAAAATACAAAACCCAAAGCGGGCATTCGTATCAATTCGGGATCTCCTGTTTCCAGTGTTAACCAGAGCCATCCTTCTATGGCTTGCTGCAAACCGAAAAACAGGGGATAGAGCGCAAATGGCCAATAAGCTTGGCAATACCTATCCCTGTAAGTTTCGTACAAACAATAGACACCCACCGGAACCAGGGCTGCAGATACCGCAAAACTAGCTGTAGCTGAAAAACACATGTCAATTACCTACGT
>DOOY01000062.1 GCA_003514765.1 Nitrosomonas sp.
GCACTGTCAAGCAGTTTTATCTGCTTCAATCAATTTTAAGCGGCAGTAAATTATGGCGTATTTTTTACATGCCGCGATCAAACAAGCAGTTACGATTTACTTTCGTCTCCAGTTTTTTTGCGACGCATAAAATAAAAAGCGACACCTCCTGCAACGATACCTAACAAGCCAATCTCCATCATGCCGAATCCTCCGCCATGTCCAGCATGACCGCCACCGCGGCCACCTACTGCAAATGGCACACGTCCAGCCACAACAATATCGCCAGCATCATTTTTTCTTTCCAGCAGTATTTCATAGTTCCCTTTTTGCAACTCCGCTGAAACCACAACGATTCCCGAACTATGCGCTGCATACGGCATGTACACGATGTCATTTGCGCCCGGATCGCCATCTGCCTTACTATGGCTGGCATGCTCATCATCCATTTCATGACCCTCATGGTCGTGCATGTCATGACCACTGTGATCTACTTCACCTTCAGCCGCTTCACTGGTTACCGGTTGAGTGTTATCAGCTTCTGCTTTATGTTCCTCATGGTCACTATGACCACCATGGTCTTTATGGCCAGCTGCAACCAAGCGCACAGCCAACGGTATCTCGCGGGAATCCCAGTCAGGTAATTCCACGGTTAACTGCACTTTGCCAGGTGTCGGTATATTTGAACAGAATGAATGCATGGGCGGTATATCTCCTTTCGGCACTTCATAGCCACTGAATGTTATTGGAAATTCACCACCCTTTATTTCACATCCACCTGCATCATGATGCCCTTCATGAGCAAGCATTAGCTGTGCATATACCGGCAGCGCCAAAAACAAAACCAATACAGCGCCACCGATTTTCATTACCCATCCACACCCAGATACTTCCTTCATATTCTCTCCAATTTTTGTCTGTAAACGATTACTTTTTTGTATATCCTCAGCAATCCTGCTCGAACAACTCAACTTAGAATTGTATAACAAAAAATTCAGAACATTAAACCAATTAAATAGATTCAATTTTTTTATCTCCCCAGTTTACAGACAGGCTAACACTATGCATCAATCTGGCAGTTTTATTTTTTATGAATAAACAATCCATTTATTCATGCTTCCAAAAGCCACTCTTTTATCAAAAAGAATCACAAAAAAGCCGATCAATTTAGCAAAACTTGCAACAGCTTTGCTAAATTGATCGGCAGCATTACTTTTTTAAAAACAGATGCTATATTTTCCTGATCTAAGCAGATACGTAAGTTGATATTTCTAAAACTCAAAAAAATGCGAGCCAGCCAGCTACAAGCGCGCTTTGTGCTCCATCACTTCTTCTATGTTCACACCCACTTCTGATTCACCGCTAAACACTGTGCCCACCTTTTTCTTTTTCATGTTCATTAGATTATTATCGTAAATCTTGGGAGACAGCGGAAAATATTTCACCTCAGCAACCAGTTCCGCGGCGTTAGCCATGAAAAATTTTACAAAATTCTGAACTTCATATTTCTCGGTAGATTGCGCATTCACATAAACAAAAACCGGTCTGGATAAAGGCTGATAACTGCCATTTTCTACTGTTTGTGCAGACGGAATCACACTACCACTTCCACTATCAACGGCAACTGCCTTAATTTTATTTTTATTCTCAATGTAATATGCAAATCCAAAAAAACCTAATGCATACTTGTCACTTGCAACACCTTGCACCAGGACATTATCATCTTCTGAAGCAGTAAAATCACCTCGACTGGATTTTGCCCTGCCTACAATAGCCTCAGTGAAATATTCAAATGTTCCAGAATCAGCACCCGCACCAAAAAGCTTTATTTTTTTATCAGGCCAATCAGGATTAATTTGATTCCAATTATTAATTTCGCCCTGTGCTCCTGGCTCCCAAATTCGCTTCAATTCATCAACCGTCATAGTTTCACTCCAAGTATTTCTTGGATTGATTGCAACTGTTAAAGCATCAAATGCGATAGGCATTTCAATATATTGCACGCCTGTTTTTTTACATGCCTGCATTTCTAGTTCGGTGATCGCTCGAGAAGCATTGACGATATCCAGTTCACCTCGACAGAATTTCTTGAAACCACCACCTGTTCCGGAAATACCCACTGTGACACGTACCGATCCACGCTTTGCAATCTGAAAATCTTCCGCTACCGCTTCAATAATAGGATATACAGTGCTAGAGCCATCAATTCTGACAATCGGACTAGCATTAACACTTGTACCCAAACAAAAGAAGCATAAAACAATTACAACCACAAACTCTTTCAAGCGTATTAAATTCAACATCCATGTGCTCCAATTAGAGATTTTTAAAGTAATCTAATAAGTATTCTTTGTAATACTGGGTCGAATTGTATGACAATATTGTTACAATTTAGTGACAGACGAGCTTAACAGATCGCTGAAGAACGGTTTTCGAAACGACAAGTAATCTAGCGAAAAATTGCAGGAAGCAGGTATTAAGCGGCTGCAAACCAAACCGAAGAGCCAAAACACATTATGCGTCACCCAAGAACGGCATTCATGCACAACAAATGCGTATTTTGAGCTTTTCTTAACGTCACGACGGCAACACGGATAATTTTTCAACAAGTCTGTTAACAACATGTATCCGCAGATAATTCATAAAATTAATCTACAGCTTCTTTACAAATATTCCGGATCACATCTGAGATCTGTTCAGCCCAAAAATTAACTTTTTTATCAGACTCACCTTCCACCATGACGCGTATTAATGGTTCGGTCCCGGAAGCACGCAATAAAACACGTCCTTGCGCATTTAAATCGGATTCAGCATTTTTTACAACTGTCTTGACTTCACTATGATTCGCAAAATCAAATGGTTTTGAAATTTTCACATTCACCAACCGCGACGGATAAAGCGCAATGTCTTGCAATGATTCAGCCAAAGTAAGCTGCATATCACAAAGGGCATGCAATACTTGCAAAGCAGAGATGATCCCGTCACCTGTTGTATGTTTATCCATGCAAATAATATGCCCGGAACTCTCCCCCCCTAAATGCCAATTATTTTCACGCAAAAGTTCCATCACATAGCGATCACCCACTTTAGCGCGTTGAAATGGAATGTTCATAGCTTTGAATTCATTTTCAATCGCCATATTGGTCATCAACGTACCGACAACGCCACCTTGCATAAAACCAGCCTGTTGACGGTGCTTGGCAATAAGATAAATTAACTGGTCGCCATCATATAATGTTCCTTTTTCATCAACCATTGCGACACGATCACCATCCCCATCCAACGCAATACCCAAATTGGCTTGATGTAATTTAACTGCTTCTTGCAACGTCAAGCAGTGTGTTGCTCCGCAGTCAAGATTGATATTTAATCCATTTGGTTCGTTACCTATAGTCACCACATCAGCACCAAGCTCATGAAATACATGACCAGCAATGTGATAGGCTGCGCCATGCGCGCAATCGACTACGATCCGCAAACCCCGCAAATCCAGATGATAAGGAAAAGTGCTTTTACAAAATTCTATATAGCGCCCACTGGCATCTCTCAGTCGCTGTACTTTACCCAATTGCGCGGAAGGCATGGTTTTAATTGGCGCATTGATCCCGGCTTCAATCTGGCGCTCTATTTCATCTGGCAGCTTGGTTCCATCAGCAGAAAAAAATTTGACGCCATTATCTTCAAACAGATTATGTGAAGCTGAAATAACAATCCCTGCTTGCAGTCTAAGCGCACGGATTAAATATGCAATCGCAGAAGTTGGCATCGGGCCCGACAAGAGCACATCAACCCCTGCTGCAGAGAATCCGGCTTCCAGCGCAGATTCCAGCATATATCCGGATACGCGCGTATCTTTTCCAATTAACACCGTAGGACGCTCACCTTCCATAAGATGCCAGTCCTTGCCCGCCAGTACTTTACCAGCAGAATAACCTAGACTCAAAATACGATTCGGCGTGATTGGATCCTCGCCGACACGCCCTCTTATACCATCAGTTCCAAAAAGTTTCTTAGTCAATGATTTAAAGTTTGAATTGTAGTTAATAAAATACTGCGCTTGAAATATTATAATTCAGTAAATATTGATTTTAACTAATTTCTTGCACAGCGGCGAAAACAGTTAACGCCTCTTTAGTTGCTTTTACATCATGTACACGCACGATTCTTGCGCCATTAGTCACCGCAAGTAAAGCTGCGGCGACACTTTCATAGATACGTTGATCTACAACATTACCTGTAATGGCACCTAACATCGATTTTCGTGATAACCCAGCCAGAATCGGCACATTTAATTGTGTAAAGCGTTTCAAATTATTCAACAATACCAGATTATGCTGCAATGTTTTGCCAAAGCCAAAACCTGGATCGATAATCAGACGATGTTTTAGAATCCCCGCCGCAATCGAAGCTTGAATGCGATCATGCAAGAAATCATAAACATCCTGCACAATGTTTATGTATTGTGGATTTTTCTGCATATTAGCAGGACTGCCTTGCATGTGCATTAAACATACAAACACCCTATCATTTTCTGCAACTGTTTCCAACGCACCATCAGCACGCAATGCATTGACATCATTAATCATATCAACGCCAGCATCAATAGCTTGCCGCATAACTTCCAGTTTGGAAGTATCTACTGAAATGAGGATATCCTTATTTGCAAACGCCTCTATAACCGGTATCACACGCTTCAGTTCTTCGTTAATGCTGACTGGGGAACTGCCCGGGCGAGTTGATTCACCCCCGATATCCAGAATATCAGCACCCTCCTCAATTAGCTTTTCTGCATGCGCTATGGCGTCGCTTGACGAAAGAAACATCCCTCCGTCAGAAAAGGAATCTGGCGTCACATTTACGATCCCCATGACAAGCGGTCGTTTGGAAGTATGAATTTGATGCCGCTTTAACAAAGTTATCTATGAAGATAATGAAATAAAAAAACGGGATACAATTTTTAATCGTATCCCGTACCTACTTAGTCGAGCACTAATGAATAAATATTCCTAGTCTGTGCCTTCTTTTGCAACTCCTTGCGGTGGAATATCTGTTTCCTCTGTTTCTTCTTCCGTAGAAGGTGCTTCCTCGGTTGCTTTTTCCGCCGTAGACTGTGGTGGCTTAGGCGGACGCGGAGGACGTCCTTCCATAATATCTTTGATCTGTTCGCTGTCTATGGTTTCCCATTCCAGCAAAGCCTGCGTCATAGCTTCGATCTTATCTTTATTTTCCTCAATCAATTTACGCGCTAGCGCATACTGCTCGTCAACGATACGGCGTATCTCAGCATCAACCTTTTGCATTGTCGCCTCACTCATATTCTTATGAGTGGTTACAGATCGGCCAAGGAAAACTTCACCTTCATTTTCGCCGTAAACCATAGGGCCAAGCGAATCAGTCATGCCCCACTGGGTAACCATCTGGCGAGCTAAATCAGTTGCACGTTCAAAGTCATTTGATGCGCCTGTGGTCATTTGATGCATGAAAACTTCTTCTGCGATACGACCGCCAAACATAACTGCCAGTCTTTGCAGAATCTCTTCTCTTTCCATACTAAAGCGATCTTCAGTCGGTAATTGCATTGTGACACCCAGTGCACGTCCTCTTGGAATAATAGTCACTTTATGAACTGGATCGGTTTTAGGCAACAGATAGGCCACAACCGCATGTCCTGACTCATGATAAGCGGTATTCTTGCGTTCATGCTCGGGCATGACAACCGATCTTCTTTCGGCCCCCATAAATATTTTATCTTTGGCATTCTCGAAATCTTCCATATCTACCAAACGCTTATTTCTTCGCGCTGCGAATAAGGCTGCTTCGTTAACCAAATTAGCCAAATCCGCACCTGACATGCCCGGTGTACCACGCGCCAGAACACCAGCTTTAACATCGGGCGCCAGTGGCACTTTGCGCATATGCACATTGAGAATCTGCTCGCGTCCACGAATATCAGGTAATGGAACGGTGACTTGCCGGTCAAAGCGGCCAGGACGTAACAGCGCAGGATCAAGCACATCAGGACGGTTAGTCGCAGCAATCACAATAACACCCATTGCACCTTCAAACCCATCCATTTCAACGAGCAGTTGATTAAGCGTCTGCTCGCGTTCGTCATTACCGCCACCCAGTCCCGCGCCACGTTGACGGCCAACCGCATCAATCTCATCTATGAAGATAATGCAAGGCGCATGCTTCTTGGCTTGCTCAAACATGTCGCGCACTCTCGACGCACCAACACCGACAAACATTTCCACAAAATCAGAACCGGAAATGCTGAAGAAGGGTACCCCGGCTTCACCAGCAATTGCGCGCGCCAGAAGTGTTTTACCTGTTCCGGGGCTGCCCACCATCAGCACACCACGGGGTATACGCCCCCCCAGTTTCTGGAACTTGGTAGGATCACGCAAAAATTCTACGAGCTCGGCAACTTCTTCCTTTGCTTCCTCACAACCGGCGACATCATTGAACGTTACCGGATTCTGAGATTTATCAAGCATACGCGCCTTGCTTTTACCGAAAGAGAATGCGCCACCATTACGGCCGCCTCCTTGCATTTGACGCATGAAGAATATCCATACCGCAATAAGTAACAGCATTGGAAACCATGAAATGAAAATACTCATTAACATGGAGGGTTCTTCCTCCGGTTTTGCTTCAATAACGACGCCTGATTTAAGCAAATCACTTACCAACCATGGATCCGAAGGAGCATACGTAGTAAAACGTGCACCATCTGTATTTGTACCTCTCAATGTACGGCCATCAATAACAACCTTTGCAATACGGCCTCGATTTAATTCGGAAATAAATTGTGAGTATTCAATCGGCACCTGTGCTTGTTGTCGCACACTGAATTGGTTAAATACCGTCATCAAAATGAGTGCAATTACAAGCCAAATGGCCATATTTTTAATCAGATTATTCAAAATAGCTCCTTGGTTTGCACCTGTAGAAATATTATCTTTTTACGCCAACTCGCTTTAAATTTCAACTCTCGAGTAAAATAAAAACAAAATGGCATAATATATTCAGAACAAATGTAATATACATTTAGTTCGTGTTATCAATTGCTTATTTATTAACTTGCTAGATGGTTATTATTTAAATTCTGTTATTTAGTTTTTTTGAAGCCCTAGCAAATATACTTCGTTGCTGCGATCGCGAGAAGCCTTTGGTTTTCGTATCAAGACCTTCTTAAATCCGCCTCGCATCTCATGTAAAAACTGATCAAATCCGCTTCCTTGGAAAACTTTGACTAAGAAACTGCCGCCGTAGTTCAGTTTTTCCATTGCGAAGTTTAATGCCAGTTCTGCCAAATACATACTGCGCGCTTGATCGCTCACGCCTATACCACTTATATTAGGCGCCATATCTGAAATAACCACATCAGGACAACGCCCGGCTAACTGCCGATCTAGCGTTATGATAGCACTTTCTTCTCGAAAATCACCTTTAATGAAGGCGACACCCGGTAATGGTTGCATATCAAGAATATCAAATGCAACGACTTTACCCTGTTCGCCTACTTTGTACAGAGCAACTTGAGACCAACTGCCCGGTGCCGCACCCAAGTCTACAACAACCATGCCTGCTTTTAGTATACGATCGCGTTCATTGATTTCAAGTAATTTATAAGCAGCACGTGAACGATAACTTTCTTTTTTTGCCTGCTTTACAAAAAAATCGTTCACATGTTCTTTCATCCATCGATTACTGGTTTTAGTACGCGCCATCGAGTAAAATAACAAATAACTATTTTGATAAGTAAGGTTTATGTTGATACTCAGTATTGCACAACGCCGCCGATTTTCTGCGCAGGGACATGCGCTCAATCCAGTTGTAATCATTGGAAAAGCGGGGCTCACAAAAAACGTCTTGGACGAACTGGATCGAGGACTGCTCAGTCACGAATTAATTAAGGTTAAAGTGCAACTGGACGACCGCGACGCAAGAGAAACAATGCTTGAAGAAATTTGCCAACAGCTCAATGCCGCATCCATTCAACATATCGGAAAAACTTTTGTAATTTATCG
>DOOY01000289.1 GCA_003514765.1 Nitrosomonas sp.
GTCCAATGTTTGCATACCTACGCTTTGTCCGGTTTGTATCGCTGAATACATTTGCGCTACTTTGGCTTCACGTATTAAGTTACGAATGGCTGGCGTACCAATCATAATTTCATGTGCGGCAACGCGGCCATTACCGTCTTTTGTTTTTAGCAACGTCTGTGAAATAACCGCTCTTAATGATTCCGACAGCATAGCACGTATCATTTCTTTTTCTTCCGCCGGAAACACGTCAATAATACGGTCAATTGTTTTTGCAGCGGAACTGGTATGCAAGGTGCCGAAAACCAGATGACCGGTTTCCGCGGCTGTCATTGCCAGACGTATAGTCTCCAGATCCCGAAGTTCTCCCACCAGGATAATATCCGGATCTTCACGCAGCGCTGAACGCAATGCTTTTTCAAAACTATGCGTGTCACGCCCAACTTCACGCTGATTAATCAAGCTTTTTTTACTTTCATGCACAAATTCGATCGGGTCTTCCAGTGTCAGAATATGCCCATAATCATTCTCATTGATATGATTAATCATAGCCGCCAGCGTCGTGGATTTACCCGACCCTGTCGGTCCGGTCACCAGCACAACGCCGCGTGGCTGATTGGCAATTTCAGCAAAAATCTTAGGTGCATTCAAATCTTCCAACGTCAACACTTTGGATGGAATCGTCCGCATGACGGTCGCGGCACCACGCTGCGTATTAAAAGCATTTACACGAAAACGTGCCAGATTAGGTACTTCAAAAGAAAAATCACATTCCAGATTCTCCTCGTAGAATTTGCGCTGACCGTCATTCATAATGTCGTACACCATGCTATGTACTTCTTTATGTTCCATTTCCGGCAGATTGATACGCTTGACTTCACCATGCACACGAATCATCGGTGGCATGCCCGCAGATAAATGCAAATCCGAAGCTTTATTTTTAACTACAAATGCGAGTAGTTCTACTATATTCATGTATTGTCCTCTAATTATCCTCTTGCAGACTTACCATCATTTTTCAAATTACCAGAAAGGATCTGGGTCACCAGAGCCGGGGAATGAGAATGCTTCTTTTATTACGGATAAAACAACTGAGAATTGAGAATTCAGCGGTTTCTTCACCACCGAACCGTCCATTTAACAATTAACAAATGATGACAACACATTACTGAACATTTTTTATACCGCGCAATTGAGTACATTAACGCACGGGCATTCCGGATTCATATTAAAATTACGCCTTTCTTTTTTCTTTAAAATTTTGAGAACGATATGCACCCAATGCTAAACATTGCGGTTAAAGCCGCTCGCCGCGCCGGCGATATTATTAACCAGGCTTCACGGAATCTGGATTTACTCAATGTCTCCAGAAAGTCTCATAGTGACTTTGTCAGTGAAGTCGATGGCGCCGCCGAAGAAGCCATCATCAGAATATTGCGGGATAGTTATCCAGATCATGCCATTTTGGCGGAAGAAAGCGGTGTTCGGGGAAACATTGAAAATGCGGAATATCTATGGATTATCGATCCTCTGGACGGCACCACTAATTTTCTGCATGGTTTTCCCCAATATTCGGTTTCAATCGCATTAAAACATAAAGGCGTGCTCAACAAGGCTGTCGTTTACAACCCCAATAACAACGAGCTTTTTACAGCCAGCAGAGGCGGTGGCGCATATCTCAATAATCAGCGTTTGCGCGTAAGTAAGCGTATTCGCCTGGAAGATTGCTTGATTGGCACCGGCATCCCATTCAGGGATCTGACCCATGTGGAAGCCTATTTAAAAATCTTTAAAGATGTCATTCCACGCGTTGCCGGGATTCGCCGCCCCGGTTCAGCCGCACTTGATCTCTGTTACGTCGCTGCTGGCCGGTATGATGGTTTCTGGGAGATTGGACTGGCGCCCTGGGACATGGCTGCCGGCTGTCTGATGATTCAAGAAGCCGGTGGATTGGTGGGTGATCTGGAAGGCAATGATACTTTTCTGGAAAGCGGACAGATAATTGCCGGCAACCCCAAAGTATTTTCGCAATTACTGCAAATTATCAGGCCGCATCTCAGCCAAGCACTTATCGAAAATCATCGCGCCGCCCAAAAACGTTAACAGTCGCACAATCCATAAATTACAGTTTAAGCGTCCGACTCAGTGCCGGATGCCGTAGATTTTTTTTCGGATTCGTTCGCTTCGATTACCGTATTATGCTCATCCACTTCTATCAATGACCCCAATTCTTCCAGCGGCGGAAGTTCGTCCAGAGAACACAAACCCAGATCATTCAGAAAATGCTGTGTGGTTGCAAACAGTGCCGGCTTGCCTGGCACGTTTCGATGTCCGACCTGGTCAATCCAGCCACGCGCTGTCAGTGTTTTAAGAATGGATGACGACACACTGATGCCGCGTATTTCTTCAATATCGCCGCGTGTGACTGGCTGATGGTAGACAATAATCGCCAGCGTTTCCAGAACCGCGCGCGAATAACGCGGCACTTTGGGCGGATCCAGACGATTCAGAAAAACCTGCATTTCCGTTCTGGCCTGGAAACGCCAGCCGCTTGCCACCTGAACGAGCTCAACCCCCCTGTCCGTCCAGTGCGTTTGCAAATCTTCAAGCAGCCTGGACAAGTGTTTTACGCTGACTGCATTGTCAAATAATTTCTTCAGTTCAGTAACCGGCAACGGCTCCTGCGTGGTAAGCAAAGCCGCTTCCAGAATCTGTTTTATTTTCTCCGGATTGCCCGGATCGAACCCTGCTTCTACTGTATGCGCTTCAGTAGAAGCCCGTTGATCAGGCAGCATCGACTGATCGGACATAAATGACACCCAATACTTCCGGTTGTGAAATTTCCACCAGCATCTCTTTGACAAGTTCCAGAATCGCGAGAAATGTAACAATGACTTCGGCCACGGTTGCAGCCGGGCTGAACAAATCACTAAAAACAACCTGTCCGCATTGATGCAAATTTCTCAAAACCTGACTCATATAAGCGCGCACCGAGAGCGCCTGCCGGTTGATTTGATGATGCCGGTTGATTCTGGCTCTGGCCAGCAACCCCAGCCAGGCTTGACGAAGCATATCAACGGAAACATTCGGCAAATGATCTTGCATATTCCGTTCCGCCCACACCTGTACAACTGAAAAATCGCGGTCCGCCTGCGGCAATTCATTTAACCGCATTGCCGCCAGTTTCATCTGCTCATACTTGAGCAGCCGTTGCACCAGTTCAGCTCTCGGATCTCTTTCTTCCTCGTTCTCAGAGACAGGTAAGGGCAGCAACATGCGTGATTTAATCTCAATTAGCAAAGCCGTCATCAGCAGATACTCGGCGGCCAGTTCAAATTGCTCCACCCCCATCATCTCAACATAAGCCATATACTGTTGCGTCAACTGAACCATTGGAATATCCAGAATATCAAGGTTATGCTTGCGAATCAGATAAAGCAGCAAATCCAATGGTCCCTGAAAAGAATCCAGAAACACTTCCAGCGCATCAGGGGGTATATATAAATCCTGCGGAATCTCCATTAAAGGTTGGCCACAGATTTTTGCGACAGGCCGTTCTACAGAGTGATTAACGGGCAAGATAGCAGCAGAATCTACCGATGAAGTCATAGTTTCTCTAAATATTCAACATACTCATTGCATATCAGGAATAATCCAACCCAATAGCGGCACGAATATCGCGCATGGTTTCCTCGGCCAGTTGATTTGCTTTTTCACAACCGTCAGCAATGATGTTACGCACCAGCACAGGATCTTCTTCATACATTCGGGCACGATCATGCATCGGCTCCTGCTCGGCCAGCACTTTATCAATCACGCGTGATTTACAATCAAGACAACCGATTGCCGCAGTGGTGCAGCCTTCCTGAACCCATTTGCAGGTATCGTCATCCGAATAAACCAGATGAAATTGCCATACCGGGCAAACCGCAGGATTACCGGGATCGGTTCGCCGAACACGCGCCGGATCGGTCGGCATGGTACGGATTTTTTTATCCACGCTATCCGGATCTTCGCGCATACCAATGGTATTGTTGTAGGATTTGGACATTTTCTGACCGTCCAGCCCCGGCATGCGCGATGCTTTTGTAAGCAGGGTCTCGGGTTCGCAAAGTATCATTTTTCCACCGCCTTCCAGATAACCGAACAACCGCTCCTTGTCACCCAAATTGAGATTTTGCTGCTCTTCGAGCAATGATTTGGCTTCCGCCAACGCATTCTCATCACCTTGCTCCTGATAACGATTACGCAGTTCACTGTATAATTTTGACTTTTTCGAACCAAGCTTCTTGATAGCGGCTTGCGCTCTTTCTTCAAAGCCGGGTTCCTTACCGTAGAGATGATTAAAGCGGCGGCAGATCTCCCGTGTAAACTCAATATGCGGCGCCTGGTCTTCCCCGACCGGAACACGATTCGCGCGATAAATCAGAATGTCAGCGCTTTGTAGCAGCGGATAGCCCAGAAAACCGTATGTGCTGAGATCTTTTTCCGTCAATTTTTCCTGCTGATCTTTATAGGT
>DOOY01000305.1 GCA_003514765.1 Nitrosomonas sp.
CGGTAATCTCTCCCTGTAGTGGATTAATTATCGGCCGCTCCGAATTGCCATTGGTTCACGAAGGTGAAGCCATCTATCACATTGCCCAATTTGAAGATAACCATGAAGTGGCGGAGCATATAGAAATGTTTCAGGAAAGTATTTCACCTGAGTTTAAACCTGTAGTGGTTTAATATAATACTTGAAGCACTTTTTAGTCCATCCAGCATAGAGAGAATGCGAGCCACCTCAGTCAATATGAAGCAGAATCGATATGGGGTGTCCACTGCTGGAATTGTCCCCGCTAAGCTAAACAGATTGAATAAAATGCGGTAAAGTAGATTCCGGAATCGGATTGAAGATATATCAAATATGCTTTCATCTGACTAGCTGTTCCAATATATCTGGATGTGTATTGACCCAGGGTATGCCGGAAAAATCAATAAAAAGGCATGATATCTTGTTCCATTACTCAATTTTTGATGGACTGTATGTTGTAAGTTTAATTGTAAATTTTATTAACCATCTGGAGGGATTGTCATGATTACTACCAACAGAAATAGCAAAGCGGATAATTTAAAAATGAGATATGTGCCTCGTGTTGCGAATATGCTTACAGTACTTACTGTAGGCCTGATGCTCGCAGCTTGTGGAAGTACACCTGTCCATGAGAGCCGTTATGCCAGTGTGCAAAAGCAGATTAAAGAAGCTGAAGCAGTGAAGTCTGATGAGTTCGCGGGGGGCGAGCTTTATGAGGCACAAAAGAAATTTAAGGATGCCCGCAAGGCGGATAAAGATGGCGAGCGTGAAAAAGCGCTGCGGTTACTTAAGGAAGCTGAATTACACGCACAATTAGCGGAGTCACAAACGATGAGCGCGCGCGCGCAGAAAGTGCTTGATGAGGTTAATATGGGTTTAAAAACATTACAGAATGAATTAAATCGTTAGCAGTTTTGTATTAACGGTACAATTTTCCCAAAGAAATGTTAGAAACAATAACGACATGTAATGTAAGGAGTTCGTCATGAATATTAAGTTTATTTTAATTTTACCTATATTATTTTTGCTCATTTCCTGTGCCAGTAATCTACCCAATCAACAGTTGAGTGAGGCTGAGAGAAAATATGAATCGGCGCGCTTGATAGATGGCATTCAAAATTCGGCAGCACAAAGAATGGGTGATGCAAAAGAAGCGCTTGATAAAGCGAATAAGCTGCAGGAAGACAACAAGCCAAAATATTTAGTCGATCATTTTGCGCTCGTTTCGATTAAAAATACAGAAATTGCCGAGGCACGCCACCAACTCAAACAAGTTGAGAAAGAAACGGAGCAGGCAAAGGAAAAACGTCAGCAGCTGCTTCTCGACAACAGAACAAATCAACTCCGCGATGCCAGAATGGAAGCGATGCAACTCGCTTCTCAACTCGATGCATTGAAAGCAGAGCAGACTGAGCGCGGCATCATTATGACGCTGGAAAATATTATTTTTGCATTTAACAGCGCCATGCTTCAGCCAGGCGGTGAAATGACTGTTTCGCGTATTGCCAAATATTTAAACGATTATCCCAATCGTAGCGTGTTGATTGAGGGTTTTACAGATAACATTGGCAGTGAAGAATATAACTTGAAGCTATCTAAACAACGCGCTGAATCGGTTCAGCAGTCCTTGGTCAGACACGGCGTCAGCCCTCGGCGTGTTAACACCGTTGGTCTGGGAGAAGCTTATCCTGTTGCGCCCAACACGACTGAAGCAGGCAGGCAACAGAATAGACGGGTTGAAATTGTTATTGCGAACGAGGATGGCAAACCAATCCTAAGCCGATAATTGTTGTTCATCGATAGTGAAACTGGTTTGTGACAGCAGAATTAACCCTGTCAAAAGTTTGAACACGCACCTAATATCGATTACAGTCTGCCTCGTTTTGGTATTTTGTCCGGACCAAGCGATTGCAGCTGACCAGGCGCGAAAGGTGGAAGCCGTTGAGCGCAAGGCGGAAGCATTGGAGCAGAAAGCGGTGGCCAGCGATGGCAACACGCTTCCTGCTGCTACCAAGATTATCACCAGGCCTGAAGCACAAACAATCGATCCGGATGGCGAAAAACCCTTGGATGATGCGTTGACATGCCTTGCGCGCACCATCTACTGGGAAGCCAGGGGCGAAGAGACTGCCGGCATGCAAGCAATCGCTAATGTTGTCATGAATCGGCTCACTCATGAAGATTTCTCTGACGCGATTTGTGATGTTGTCACGCAAGGCCAGGAGCAGGGCGCTTGTCAATTTTCGTGGTGGTGCGACGGCCGTTCAGATGATGCGGAAGCGGAAAAATCCTATTCACTTGCCAAGGAAATAGCCCGCAAGGCGCTTAATCAGCAGCTTAGGGACAAAACGGATGGCGCACTGTATTTCCATCACCATGCGGTGACACCTGATTGGGGCTCAGAATTTATCAAAACAACGGAGATAGGCGAGCATATCTTTTATAAGCCACGCGCAGTTTCCAGTGATACGAGAGATTAGTTTTTAATCGGATCTTTATTGGATTCTCACATCACAAGCTTTCATTAAATGATTCTCAGCAGCATCTTGAGTGCTGCTTGGCGTTATACCTCTGCCCATCAGAATAATTTCGGCAGAATTCACATGATCGGAAATAACTGTATGAATACAAGATCGTTACGTTCGATTTATCAGCTTAAAGTGACGCTGAAAAATATTCGTCCACCGATATGGCGCAGGTTCTTAATCTCCAGTACAACCAATCTGGGAGAC
The DNA here is from genome assembly GCA_003514765.1 of Nitrosomonas sp. Taxonomy (GTDB): domain Bacteria; phylum Pseudomonadota; class Gammaproteobacteria; order Burkholderiales; family Nitrosomonadaceae; genus Nitrosomonas. The sequence continues at coordinate 2,751 of DOOY01000305.1, forward strand.
ATGCATCTTGTTTTGCAGATTGTCATGGGGTGGGCAAATGTGCATTTGCATGAGTTCGTAAAAGAAAATGAGCGGTACGGCGAGCCGGATATTGAATTTCCTTCGGATATTCACGACGAGACTGAATTTCGTCTGGATCAGATATTAAAGCAGGAAAAAGAAAAATTGATTTATATCTATGATTTTGGCGATGGCTGGGAACATGAAGTTTTACTTGAAAAAGTGTTGCCGTTTAAACATGATGCCGTGTTACCGACATGCATTAAAGGAAAACGCGCCTGTCCACCTGAAGATGTCGGTGGTGTGGGTGGTTATGGGATGTTTCTTGAAGCTGTGTCAGATCCTTCGCATCCAGAATATGCTGCAATGTGCGAATGGGCGGGCGGCGGTTTTGATTCGGAGTTTTTTGATCTGGATGCGGTCAATGATCTGTTGCATGGGTATTGCAGGCGATAAAATAATGCTGTTGCCGGCGTCAAGTGCAATGGATTTGCTGTGATGGTTGCATTTCATTGTGACCGGTTATGGGAACGTTAATATGAATTCAAACATGGCGCAGCAGCACCGCTACCGGGATGTTCGCAAAGTTACGCTAATCGGCTCTGCTGTTGATTTTTTGCTGGGTGTCGCCAAAATTATTGCGGGCTGGCTAGCCAATTCTCAGGCATTGATCGCAGATGGGATTCATTCTTTTTCTGATCTGCTGACTGATTTTTTTGTGCTTTATGCCGCCAAGCACGCGCACAAGGAAGCCGATGAAGAGCATCCTTACGGACATGGCCGCATTGAAACGATGGCAACGGTGGGATTGGGGATTGTTCTGGCAGGGATTGCCTGCGGGATTGCCTATGATTCAGTGCGTCGGCTCAATGAACCGGAAATTTTATTGGCTCCCGGTGGGTTGGCATTAGCCGTTGCGGTTGGATCGGTTGTCTCCAAAGAATGGGTTTATCGTTATACTGTTGCGGCCGCGCGCCGGTTGCGGTCTGACATGTTGATGGCGAATGCCTGGCATAGCCGTTCGGATGCGATTTCTTCGATTGTGGTTGTGCTGGGTATTGCCGGGACCATGTATGGCTACCCTTATCTGGATGCGGTGGCTGCGGTAGTCGTTGCCGCCATGATTGCAAAAATCGGCTTTAATCTGGTGCGTTCCAGTACGCGGGAACTGATTGATACGGCGCTTGAGCGGGATGAAGTGGACGCCATTCGCAAAAATATTTTTGACGTCAAAGGTGTGCGTTCGGTGCATATGTTGCGGTCGCGCAAAAGCGCCGGAGACGCTTTCGTCGATGTGCATATTCAGGTTGATCCGCTTGTCAGCGTGTCGGAAGGTCATCAGATCGGCGATGCCGTGCGGCGGCGATTGCTGGATTCCGTGGATGTCGTCTCAGATGTAACGGTGCATATTGATCCGGAAAATGACGAGTCCGGGTCGCCCTGTGATAATCTGCCGCATCGCGAAAAAGTGATCGAAGCATTGAAACTCTGCTGGCCTCAAATACCCGCTTCGGCGATTGAAACCGTCACGTTGCATTATTTGTCCGGCGAAATCCAGATTGAACTGGATCTGCCCATCTGGATATTGAGCGATACCAGCGAAGCCAGAGAGCTGGTGAACACGCTCAGAAAGGCGTCTGATACATTATCTTATGTCAGCGATGTACAGGTGCGATTCAAGGTTTAACAAGGGACTCAAGCTACATGTGTTCGTTCTTGCTGATGCGTTCAAGTCGTCCGGATCGGGTACAGTGATTCTAAATTTTATCAGGGTTATTTCACTTGAATCCGGTTGTCAACCTGTTTGACATCACCTGTTTTCTCCGCAATCGAATGGGCTAATCGACGCTGAGCATCTGTTTCGGTGAACCCGCTCAGTGTCACGATTCCGTTTGAAGCATCCACATGTATGGGAGCAGCACTCAGTTCTGTGGCTTCAATGAGCTTTGCTTTAATTTTCATAGCTAAAATCACATCTTCTTCTGGTGCGCTTTCTACCGATTCCGTGCTGATTAAACCAGCGCAGCCGCTTATTCCAACCATGACAATTAAATAGCCAAGCATCCATATGTGACGTGTTTTTTGGATCATCCGTTGTTCCTTATTGTGATTGAAAAAATATTTCAGTCGTAGCGTGCTAGTCGCGCGCTTGATGAATAGCGTCTACCAGACCAGAACAATGTATGTTTTCCTGGTTGTCTTCCTTCCCATCTTTCATTTCTTCTTGAAGAAATGAATATAAACTTGCAATCGGCGCTGAAGGTAATAATGCCAACGAAGCCGCTCCACGAATAATAGCTGATTTGCCAGGTGTGAAGGTTGGTTCATTGAAACTGCCTCCAATATGCAGTGGCGCACGTGCTGAAAACAGGCTCAGATCCTTGGGTTTCGGATCAATTATCAAATCCAGTTGTTCCGTATTGAAGTCAAGTGAACCCTTACCCAAAAAGACAGTATCTTCCGTATCAATAATCAGGGTATCCATGTCCATGACACCGTTACTGGTTGGCAGATCCACAAAAGCGCAATTGATCTGCGCATCATTTTTTTTATCACCGAACAGTGCGACTAATGCTTCCCCGATGTCTATTCCGGCGAGTTCCACCAATAGATCGTCAAACTGACCGCCTGTCATAAGCATGAGTAATCCGCCGTCTGCCGAGGCGAACATTTCCGAAATAGAATCGCCATTGAACCAAAATGTTGCTTGACCGCCGATCAGGCCTGCGCTTTTATCTGCCATTTCAAAACGGTGCAGAATCTCGCCCAATCGGACGTGACGTATTTCAGTTTCGATTTTACTTTTAACTGGCTGCGTTCGCGTGTCGAGCTCAAAGCGTGAGCGGATACTTCCGTTGGCGACACCAAAATCCAGCGGTGCAAGTATTAAATGACCGCCATCAATAATGACCTTCATAATAAGATCATCTACAGGCAGTTTTGATTCGACATGCTTGCTTCGTAAGACGATGTTGGCATTAATGGTTCTTAGGCGCTCAAAATCAATGGATTCCTTGGGTAAAACCTGTGGGCTGGCTGCCTCTTTTTTTGCTTCTTTTTTTTGCGCTACAGAGGCCTTTTCGCCAGGTCCGGTATCGGGCGCAAGGCCAATGAGAGGACCAAGATCGTCTAAATCAATATTTTTTGAAGTAAGGTCTGCCTCTATGAAAATCGGTTCAGTCATATTCAGGCTGATTTTGCCGGCGATGTCGCTGTTACCGATTCGTCCATCCAGGGCTTTCAGTTGCAATGCGTTTTCCAGATAAGACAACTCACCTTTCAACCGATAGGGCGGCAGGCTGGGCAATGGCAGCCCGAGCATCTGTGACAATCTTTCGGGATTAGGGCCTGTTATCATAAAATTTAAATCCAGGCCTTTGAATTGTAATGGCTGTGTGATTGTGCCGCTAATATTTAGCGTAGTCTTTCCAGCTTGCAAATCCAGAGTCAGTGGATAGGGGGTTTCTGTGTGCTGAATCGCAACCAATGGGCCGGCGTTTAAGTTTATTTGCACCGGTCGTCCATTGATTTTTCCCTTTGCCTCTAGTTCGGTGGCTTCTTTATCCGTTTGCTCATTGATTGTTACAAGTGTTGCCGTAATGGCTGTCTGCGCAGATAAATCACGATAAATCAAGCTACCATCTTGAATGCGTAAGCGCTCGATAATTGGAAGTTCGGTACGATCTTGCGATGAAGGTTCTTCGTCAGTGAGGAATACCCAGTTGGGTTGGCCTTCCGACGATTTTTCTAAAACAATATGCGGTTTCGTGAGCATAATTTCAGGAAACACCACGCGGCCTCTGATCAGCTTGAGCAAATCAATTCGCAGTTCCAGCGCTGCGAGTTCCAGTATGTTTGGCTGATCACTCCATGCCGCATTTTCAAACTGTATTTGTTCAATCCTGATACGCGGTGTCAAAGACCAGTCAACAGTCAAGTCGCCATCAATGGTCAGTTTCCGGTTCGTCAGATCACTGACTTTTTGCACAGCCATATCGCGAGCCCAGTCCCAGTTCATCAGCGAGACTGACAATACACTTAAAAGAACGAGCGAAAGAAAGGCGATTCCAATCCATTTTATGATAGTCATGATTAATAATCTCATTTCACGGTATTTAATTGAGTTTGCTTCTGTTGTGATTGGTTCCTGCTGGCCTGCGGCGTTTAAACGTATGCCGGCTTACTGGTTCAAAAATAGCTATCCGTTCATGATAGTGATAATGTTCTACCTGAATATCCGTGTTCGAAAGTGTGATCAGGTTAAACGAATTTTTTTCACGTTCGAGACCGCGGCCACGGCGTGAAGTCGTTGTGCCGCATTGTACGATAATGATGCCGTGATCCCGGTTTTCGCCTGCATATACATCGAGAGAATGACCGACATAGGCCCGGTGCAAGTGGCCTGCTAAAACAACATCAACCCGCATGCGTGTAAATGCTTCCAGAGTACGCTTGGCTTGTGGCATAGGCCAGGTTCGGTCGAATGTTGGCGCCGGTACCAAGTGGTGGTGCATGACGACTATTCTTAATATATCTTCCGGTACGGCGGCAAAGGTATGTGCACAGAATGCGAGCTGTTCGCGGCTCAATCGACCATTCTTGATCGCGCGGTATGGCGCAGTGGAATCCAACCCGACAAATACTGCGTCATCGACGTACAGCGAGGTGTCGAGCTTGTTCGCCAGATAGTTTTGGTACAGTGCGTGCGGATGCAGTAAGCGCTCCCAGAAACGATACAATGGCACGTCATGATTTCCAGGGACGATAACGCGCGGCAATGGCGGCAGGCGCTGTAGAAATTTTAGTGCGGCTTCGAATTCCTGTGGTTTGGCGCGTTGGGTAAAATCACCACTGATCACGATCACATCCGGGGACAGCACTTCAACTTGCGCCAGCACGACTTCGCTCACACCGGGCAAAAAATGCTTTCCAAAATGCAGATCAGATAAGTGAAGAATTTTTGTCATTGATGCTTAGAAATAGATATGAACTAATCTTTCAGAATTTGCCATACAGTTTTCCTGCTGCCTGGTTCATCCCCCATAAAATTACCAGATGACTTATCGCGTCTATTGCTGGACGGTCAATTTGAATCAACGACGCGTAATGCTTCTTTTTTGGTTTCTAGTTTAATGGGTATACTCAGTTTGGTGAGTTCTCCATCGATGACGGCATGAGTATGATCTGAATCAGTTTTGATGACAATATCTGTTACTGCGCGAATGTCAAGGCGGCTGGCGTCTTTTATGCCGTCGGTCCAGGCGTAGAGTATTGCTTCCAGCAGTGTCAATAATTTGACATCAACGGGAGCAATAATCATCAAATTTCCGCGATCCAGCCGTTTTCGATGTACCAAAGAAGTAATATCAAGCTCATAATGATTATTTGCAATTAAAAACATCGGTGATTTGATGTCGTCTCCCTTATTTGTGCGCCATATGAATGACCGCCTGGATTGATGGCGCAATAGCACTTTTATCAACGCATAAACCGTTGCAATCAGCTTTGGGAAACGCTGCGAGAATCGGACAATACCGCGATATCGAACGACGAGTGGGTACATTCCCAAGGAAACGTTATTCAAAAAGAACTGATTATTCACGCGACCCACGTCAATATGACGGCTGAATTCACTATTCAGTAACGGTAAAAATTCATCGAGTTGGGTTGGCAGCTGTAAATCCTTGACAAAATGATTCATGGTGCCTAGTGGCAGGGGGAAAAGTACAATTTTTGTGCCGACCAGATATTGGATCGCCTGGTTGATTGTGCCGTCTCCGCCGCCAATGACGAGTTTTTCGGTGCCGTCATTAATCAATTTCTGTATACAGGTCGATAATTCTGACGGGTGAAGCCACAACAATTGAATCGGCTTATTAACCACCTCTAGCGCTTTAAGCAGGCCAGCACGTCCGAGTTTTCTGGCTGTTCCCGCTTTGCGGTTCACAATAACAACTAATCGTTCTTCAGTCATGGCCGGCACGCAAACAATATAATTTCATAATGGCTTGATGAATGCGCATTTGAAGTAGAGTGCTGGAGTAATAAGGTTAAGTCGCAAAGCAAATTAATAAAGTAGGCTTGGATATTAAAAAGGATGTGGGTATCGGAAAACCCGTGTTCAAAGTTTCAATATTTCACAAAGTGCAAGTTAACACAAAAAATCAGGCGTTGGCATTAACAAATGTTAGTATCAACAATTTAACATTGCAGCATAAGCTGGCGGATCGATAGATCAAAGGCATGCCTTGCTGGTTAAGTGATAAAATTTAACGCCGGTACTTAAATAAACGCGCATCGCTTTCTATCTGAAAAGATTAGACGAAAATTCAATCATATCAGGTAATTATTGAAAATTTTGCAGATTTCGCATCTATCAAAAATACTTGTAACTGTTACCCTGATGACATCGCTCAGCGGTTGCGCCAGCTTGGCTTATTATGCACAAGCGGTTGACGGTCATATGGATATTATGCGCCGTTCTCAGCCGATTAACGCCATGATCGCCGATCCCGGCGTCGATCCGGATCTGAAGCGGACACTCAACAAGATCATAACAATACGTAACTTCGCAAGCAACGAACTCAAGCTTCCCAGTAATCGCAGTTATACAAAATATGCCGATCTGGAGCGGCCTTACGCGGTGTGGAATGTTGTCGCCGCGCCGGAATTTTCTTTCAAATTAAAAGAGTGGTGCTTTATAAAAGCCGGTTGTGTGAGTTACCGCGGTTTTTTTTCGCTGACCAAAGCTGAAAACTATGCAGATAAACTCAGGGCTAAAGGCTACGATGTCCATGTCAGCGGAATTCCTGCTTATTCAACGTTGGGATGGTTTGTTGACCCGGTGCTGAATACTTTTATCGATTCGGAATTGGAGCTGGCGCGTTTGATTTTTCATGAGCTTGCGCATCAGGTTGTTTATGTGCCCGGCGATACGGTTTTCAACGAATCGTTCGCGACTTTGGTTGAACAGGAAGGCGTCAAGCGCTGGCTTGTGTACAACGGCACCACAGCCGAATATGCCGAATATCGTGCCCGGCAGAAAAGACAAAGGGTTTTCAATACACTTGTGCGGAATCATCGCGCGCGACTGGAAATGCTCTTTGATGCAGACATCAGCGAAATGGAAAAACGTGCCGGGAAGGCACGTATTTTTGATGACTTACGTGA
>DOOY01000234.1 GCA_003514765.1 Nitrosomonas sp.
CAGTTTCACTATCGATGAACAATTATCGGCTTAGGATTGGTTTGCCATCCTCGTTCGCAATAACAATTTCAACCCGTCTATTCTGTTGCCTGCCTGCTTCAGTCGTGTTGGGCGCAACAGGATAAGCTTCTCCCAGACCAACGGTGTTGACACGCCGAGGGCTGACGCCGTGTCTGACCAAGGACTGCTGAACCGATTCAGCGCGTTGTTTAGATAGCTTCAAGTTATATTCTTCACTGCCAATATTATCTGTAAAACCCTCAATCAACACGCTACGATTGGGATAATCGTTTAAATATTTGGCAATACGCGAAACAGTCATTTCACCGCCTGGCTGAAGCATGGCGCTGTTAAATGCAAAAATGATATTTTCCAGCGTCATAATGATGCCGCGCTCAGTCTGCTCTGCTTTCAATGCATCGAGTTGAGAAGCGAGTTGCATCGCTTCCATTCTGGCGTCGCGAAGTTGATTTGTTCTGTTGTCGAGAAGCAGCTGCTGACGCTTTTCCTTTGCCTGTTCCGTTTCTTTCTCAACTTGTTTGAGTTGGTGGCGTGCCTTGGCAATCTCTGTATTTTTAATCGAAACGAGCGCAAAATGATCGACTAAATATTTTGGCTTGTTGTCTTCCTGGAGCTTATTCGCTTTATCAAGCGCTTCTTTTGCATCGCCCATTCTTTGTGCCGCCGAATTTTGAATGCCGTCTATCAGGCGCGCCGATTCATATTTGCTCTCAGCCTCGCTCAACTGTTGATTGGGTAGATTACTGGCACAGGAAATGAGCAAAAATAATATAGGTAAAATTAAAATAAACTTAATATTCATGACGAACTCCTTACATTACATGTCGTTATTGTTTCTAACATTTCTTTGGGAAAATTGTACTGTTAATACAAAACTGCTAACGATTTAATTCATTCTGTAATGTTTTTAAACCCATATTAACCTCATCAAGCACTTTCTGCGCGCGCGCGCTCATCGTTTGTGATTCCGCTAATTGTGCGTGTAATTCAGCTTCCTTAAGTAACCGCAGCGCTTTTTCACGCTCGCCATCTTTATCTGCCTTGCGGGCATCCTTAAATTTCTTTTGTGCCTCATAAAGCTCGCCCCCCGCGAACTCATCGGACTTCACTGCTTCAGCTTCTTTAATCTGCTTTTGCACACTGGCATAACGGCTCTCATGGACAGGTGTACTTCCACAAGCTGCGAGCATCAGGCCTACAGTAAGTACTGTAAGCATATTCGCAACACGAGGCACATATCTCATTTTTAAATTATCCGTTTTGCTATTTCTGTTGGTAGTAATCATGACAATCCCTCCAGATGGTTAATAAAATTTACAATTAAACTTACAACATATAGTCCATCAAAAATTGAGTAATGGAACAAGATATCATGCCTTTTTATTGATTTTTCCGGCATACCCTGGGTCAATACACATCCAGATATATTGGAACAGCTAGTCAGATGAAAGCGTATTTGATATATCTTCAATCCGATTCCGGAATCTACTTTACCGCATTTTATTCAATCTGTTTAGCTTAGCGGGGACAATTCCAGCAGTGGACACCCCATATCGATTCTGCTTCATATTGACTTCGCATTCTCTATATGCTGGATGGACTAAAAAGTGCTTCAAGTATTATATTAAACCGCTACAGGTTTAAACTCAGGTGAAATACTTTCCTGAAACATTTCTATATGCTCCGCCACTTCATGGTTATCTTCAAATTGGGCGATGTGATAGATGGCTTCACCTTCGTGAACCAATGGCAATTCGGAGCGACCGATAATTAAGCCACTACAGGGAGAGATTACCGGCACTTCCAGATTTGAAATCGGATCGTTAATCGTACCCAGTGTATCTTTAAATTTTATTTTCTCCCCCAAGGACTTTGCCACTCTAAAAATGCCACTCCTCGGCGCCCTCACCCATTGACTGGATCGTGCTATAAAAGGTTCATTTTCAGAATGTTTGCGACTTTTACCGGCTGGAAGCATTTCCATATGTCTCATGACCCCTAAAATGCCACGAAGCCCTGCCCGGATAGAAACTTCATCAAATCTTAGTGCCTCGCCAGCCTCATATAACAACATTGGAATACCGAATTCGGCGGCAGCTTCCCGTAATGATCCATCGCGCAAATTTGAATTTAGCAAGACTGGCACATGAAATGATTTTGCTAGCCGCATCGTTTCCGTATCATCCAGATTTGCGCGAACCTGTGGTAAGTTACTGCGATGAATGGCGCCTGTGTGCAGGTCAATTCCATGCGTGCATTTTGCTACAATTTCTGTCATAAACAGATCAGCGATACGTGCAGCCAAAGAGCCTTTTTTTGATCCGGGAAAAGACCGGTTCAAATCACGCCGGTCGGGCAAGTATCGTGAATGATGGATAATGCCATAAACATTTACCATCGGAATGGCGATCAGATCGCCTCGTAATTTGCTTAAGACAGGTTGCTTCAATAACCGTCTGATAATTTCTACCCCATTGAGCTCGTCGCCATGAATGGCTGCGCTCACGAATAATCTTGGTCCCGGTTTTTTGCCACGTATCACATGAACAGGCATGGTCATCAGAGTATGGGTATAAAGTCTGGGCAATGGCAAATCAATTGTAATCTGGCAGTCTGGATCAATGGTCAGATTATTAATAATAAGCTCAGAAACCATATTACCCTTTGCCACGCGTTTTGGACCGATCCGATGTATTTTCAAGCGACTTGATTCTAGATTCAATGAACTGAATAATGAGCGCTGCAATATCTTTATTGCTGGCCGTTTCAATCCCTTGCAAACCGGGCGAAGAATTGACTTCCATGATGACTGGCCCGTGATTGGATCGTAACAGATCAACACCGCACACATTCAGTCCCATTATTTTTGCTGCTCTGACGGCTGTTGAACGTTCTTCCGGCGTTAACCGCACTAAAGTCGCCTGTCCACCGCGATGCAGATTAGATCGAAACTCACCCTCAAGTGCCTGACGTTTCATTGCAGCAACCACTTTGTCTCCCACAACAAAACAGCGAATATCGCTTCCGCCTGCTTCTTTAATAAATTCCTGCACCATGATATTCGCATTTAGACCCATAAAAGCCTGAATAACGCTTTCTGCCGCTTTCTGGGTTTCAGCAAGCACTACACCGATTCCTTGCGTGCCTTCCAGCAATTTGATCACGAGTGGCGCACCGCCAACTGCAGATATCAGGTCATCAATATCGTCCGGATTATGCGCAAAACCGGTTACCGGCAAGCCCACGCCTTTTCTGGCCAGTAGCTGTAAAGATCTTAACTTGTCCCTTGAACGCGTCACAGCAACAGATTCATTCAGTGGAAAAACATTCATCATTTCGAATTGCCGCAACACTGCGGTACCATAGAAAGTAACTGAAGCGCCAATTCTGGGGATCACCGCATCAAACCCTGTAAGTACTTCTCCCCGGTAATGAATTCTCGGATTATGTGCAGTAATATTCATGTAGCAGCGTAGCACATCCAGCACTTTTACTTCGTGACCACGCTCAGCGGCTGCTTCCACAAGCCTTTTGGTAGAATAGAGTTTTGCGTTACGCGATAAAATTGCAATTTTCATGACTGACTCCTTACGCCTTTCTTTGTTATTGATGCGCGCACAATAGCAGAAGCTCGGGATTTTATGTGCAGCAGATTTACTGAACGATTGGACTTGCTCTAACAAACCGTTGAAATAAACGTAGCAGTATCGTTAAAGCCTTCCTTGCAGATAGGAAGCACCGGGATTTACCAGAAAACGATTATTGATCGCAGTACGGCCAAGTAACATGCGAAATCTCATTATATCACGTTGCGTCAACGTCAATTCCACGACATAAACATAAGCACCCAGGCACACGGGCGTTTCTATGACATAGCGAAGCTGTTTATGCCCCCCGGAATCAGCCACTATTCGCCTGTCTTTTACTTGCGCGTCACATTCAATAACTGTTTCTATATTATTTTGAATGGGATGTATTGCAAACCTGATCCATGGTTGATTCTTTTTGCTATATGCATCAATCCAGAATGCATGCAATGCCGATGTTCGCGCACCGGTATCCACTTTTGCCTTAATTCTAGGAATTTTCAAGTCTGGCAATGCCAGCCATTCCCGCCATCCGATAATCGGAAATTGTGAGTTTATTGCTTCTTTCATATATAAAAACAGGAAATAGCATTAAAAAATAATCGAACGAAAAGGTTTTCTCGTTTCAATACCAAGACTGTATCGTATTATGGTTTTAGCATAAACACTTATAATCATATACTCATATACCTGTTTGTCATATTTTTTCATTTAACAAACAGATCCCTTCGTTACAACCCAAAAAAGGCGCCAGATCCATAGCCGGACACGCTTGTAATTACCAACATTCATTCCGGTCATGTCAACATGCCAAACCTGTCCCGGTTAACACCACCTTCTGTTAACATATGCTGCAAGGTCTGTTGGCTTTAAGTATCCATTATCATCCACAACATATGGACCCGCTCAGATTGAAAAGGTCCATGTAAGCAACCATAAAAATCTACGTAATTTCGCGTTGTAATGAGAATAAAACAATATGAATACCGCGCTACTGCAACTCAACCGCATTCGACAAAGCTACGACGAACATCATGTGCTTAATGACCTGTCATTGGCATTGTTGAAAGGTGAGATCGGTTGCTTATTAGGGCCCAGCGGTTGCGGCAAAACCACGGCATTGCGTTGTATTGCCGGGTTTGAATCGATTTCAGACGGCGAAATCCTGATCAATAACCGCTGTGTCAGCGACGCCAAATCAGCCATGCCGCCGGAGAAAAGGCAGATCGGCATGGTTTTTCAGGATTACGCATTGTTTCCGCATCTTGACGTTGCTGCCAACATCGGCTTTGGCTTGCATCGATTAGCCAAGTCCGAACGCAATACACGTGTTGAAGAATGGCTGCATATCGTGCAGCTTGCAAAGGCTGCGAAAAAATATCCGCATGAACTCTCCGGCGGACAACAACAACGTGTAGCGCTTGCGCGCGCTTTGGCACCGCAGCCGGCACTGCTTCTGCTGGATGAACCTTTTTCCAATCTGGATGTAAGCTTGCGCGAACAATTAAGCCTGGAAGTACGCGGCATCCTCAAGAACCAGGGAACCACCGCGATTCTGGTAACGCATGACCAGTCTGAAGCATTTGCCATCGCGGACAAGATTGGCGTCATGTTTGACGGCAATATTCAACAATGGGACACAGCCTACAATTTATATCACCGTCCTGCCAATCGGCTTGTTGCTGACTTTATCGGCCAGGGCGTATTTCTTCCCGGTAAAGTGATTGATGCGCAACAGATTGAAATCGAGCTGGGCGTCCTGAAAAGTCCAGAGCCACTAACTTTCGCTAAAAACAACATAGTCGATGTATTGATGCGCCCTGATGATATTGTACATGACGATGCCAGTCCGTTACTGGCCACTGTGATGCATAAAGCTTTCAAGGGAGCTGAAATTTTATATACATTGCAATTGAGAAGTGGCCGCAAAGTACTGTCCCTGGTATCCAGCCACTACAACCATAGTATCGGTGAAAGAATCGGTATCAAACTCATTACCGAATATGTTGTAGCTTTCAAAACAATGGATTAACAATTATCTACATTGTATTTTGAACGACTGAAAGCCAACTGGAAAGGGAAGGTACATATCAATACATATCAAATGTGTCGCATAAAAACCGTAGCCTGTGATTACGCAACAACCGCCGATTTCTGCTGGCAGTTATTTATGCGCTCATTCCTGAAGAACAGACACCTTAAATAATTTAAAAAAGTTGGCAGTTGTGGCGGATGCGATTTCGTTCAGACTTACCGCACGTAAGCGGGCAATTTCCTCAGCAACGTGAAGAACGAACGCAGGCTGATTCAGTTTGCCGCGGTAAGGCACCGGGGCAAGATAGGGAGAATCGGTTTCAATGAGCATTCGATTCAGCGGCGTCTTCTTGGCAACATCTTTTAAGGCAACGGCATTCTTAAAGGTGACGATACCTGAAAAGGAAATGTAAAAATTCATTTCGATTGCTTGTTGCGCCACTTCCCAGCTTTCCGTAAAGCAATGCATTACACCGCCGACTTGATCGGCACCTTCCTCTCGCATGATGCGCAATGTATCGTCTGCAGCGGAGCGCGTGTGAATAATCAGAGGCTTGTTACATTGCCGTGCGGCCCGGATATGCTGACGGAAACGTGTGCGCTGCCATTCAAGATCACCTTGCAAACGATAATAATCAAGGCCGGTTTCGCCTATCGCAATCACTTTGGGATGATCGGCCAGTTGAGCCAGTTGATCGGCGTCCGGTTCGATCTGATTTTCGTAGTCGGGATGCACGCCTACCGAAGCGAACAGATTGTCATGCGCTTGCGCCAGCGCCAGAACGCGCGGAAAGTCAGTCAGATTGACGCTGACACATAAAGCATGAGTGACTTGATTTTCACGCATTTTATCAAGCAACTCATCCAGATTATGAGCAAGATCGGGAAAATCCAGGTGGCAATGCGAATCAATAAACATTCTTTTTCTTTAAGTAAACAGTTCAGTATAATTAATGAGCGCCTCGAATGGCATCCGCCCAGCAGTTAGGCGTTTCAAATAAGCGTACTAGCTCCAACTGAAGGTGATTGCCATAAATATCCTGGTAGGCTTCATCCAGGATACTGAATGCAATCACGGCAAGATTCTCAGCGGTCGGCTGCACATCCAGCACGACAGTTTTGTGATCTTTCAGTGACTGCAGAAACTGCAGAACGGGCGTATCGCCTGAATAAACAAGGAACGCATGGTCCCATTTATCGACCAAAGCGCTTTTGGCAATTCGCTTGACTTCGGAAAAATCCATCACCATCCCTTGTTGCGCAACACCTTTCTCGGAGATAATATTACCAGACAGCGTAATTTCAATCACATAACGATGCCCATGTAAATGACGGCACTGACTGTTATGCGTTGATATGCGGTGACCGGCATCAAATTCCAGCTTGCGTGTAATTAACATACGGGCGATTTTAACATTACAAATTATTCTGGCAGGATTTTATCATTGCAGCAAGCATCCAAACCATTGAATACATCAGATCACAGCCGTGACAAAGTCGGCTTGACATATATTTACCCGGTCGTTTCACGCCGCGCAGGCGGTGTGTCGATCGGCATTAATCTGAACCCGAATAACGCCTGCAACTGGCGCTGTATTTATTGCCAGGTTCCCGATCTCACGCGCGGTGCCGCACCACCCATTAATCTGGAAAAACTGGAAATGGAGTTGCGCGGTTTCTTGCAGGAATTAGTGTACGGCGATTTTATGCAGACACAGGTGCCACCCGAAGCGCGCACCATTCAGGATATTGCCTTATCTGGAAACGGTGAACCGACCAGCGCCAAGGAGTTTGAACAAGTGATCGCACTGATCGGGCGCGTAAAAAAGGACTTTCCCCTACCCGAAAATTTGAAATTGGTATTGATTACCAATGGCAGCCTGATCAACCGGCCTCATGTATTAGCCGGACTGAAGCGGATGAACTGCTTAAATGGCGAAGTCTGGTTTAAGCTGGACAGTGCAACACGCGAAGGACGTTTGCGCATCAACAATACGCGCATGAGCCTCAGACAGGTGCGTGAAAACATCGGTCTGTCTGCTTCAACATGCCCCACCTGGTTACAGACTTGTGTTTTTAGCTTGGATACTCAACCGCCTTCAGAGAAGGAAACTGCAGCTTATCTCAAATTTGTTGAAAGCCTGCTGCAAGAAAGCGTACCTTTGAAAGGCGTTTTGGTCTATGGCATTATACGGCCCTCTTTTCAGCCTGAATCAAAATCCTTGTCACGAGTGGATAAAGACTGGTTTGATTTATTCTGTAACAAGATCAAAAAGCTTGGCTTGGAAGTAAAA
>DOOY01000288.1:0-1737 GCA_003514765.1 Nitrosomonas sp.
CCGATGCCATGCTCACCGGACAAGGTGCCGTTCAGACGAATCACCAGATCAAAAATTTTATCTAAACATTGTTCTGCGCGGGCGGCTTCATCGATGTCATCTGGATTGATCAGCAGATTAACATGGATGTTGCCGTTGCCGGCATGTCCGAAATTAACATTGGCGAGCTGATATTGACTGCTGAGATGCGTGAGCTCATTTAAAAATTCAGGTAGTGTGCTGACTGGCACAACCACATCTTCGTTAATTTTTTTGGGAGCGATTTCGCGCAGTAAGGGTGATAAGGCTTTGCGCGCCTTCCAGAGCGCGGCAATGTTTTCAGCCTGGCTGGCTTGTATCAGACTATCTGTTCTACAGGCATTCATAATGACGGCGATAGTTTTTGCAATTTCACTTTCAGTGCCGTCAACTTCAATCATCAGCATGGCGTTCGCGCCATGCGGCAGCATGTCTGGATAGCGGTTGCGTATCAGGTTCAGTGATCCGGAATCCAGAAATTCCAGTGCGCTGGGGAGTTGCGGCAATGACATAATCTGTGTGATTGCGAAAGCGCAGCCTTTTAAATCCCGGAAATGCGCTGTAATGCCAGCGACGGCGCTCGGCAAAGCGGTCAGTTTCAATGTGGCTTCTGTGATGACGGCCAATGTGCCTTCTGAACCAATGAGCAGACGTGTCAGATCATAACCGACAACGCCTTTGGTGGTATAACAACCTGTTTTGATGGCTTCGCCTGCTCCGGTAATGGCTTTGAGTCCGAGTACATGGTCGCGTGTTGTGCCATATTTCACTGCATGCGGACCGCCGGCGCTGGTGGCAATATTGCCGCCGATACTGCAATACATTGCGCTGGATGGGTCCGGAGGCCAGAAGAAGCCATGTGGTTTTGCGGCATCCTGCACAGTCTGATTCAGAACGCCGGGCTCGGCAACAATGACGCGGTTGGCGGCATCAACCGAAATGATTTTTAGCATGCGTTCCAAGGACAGCGCAATGCCGCCTTGTTCGGGTAAGCTGCCGCCGGATGTGCCGGTGCCGCGCCCGCGCGGGATCAGTGGTGTTTTGTATTGATTGCACAGAGCAACGATTGTCTGCACTTCATTGGTTGTGAGTGGAAAAACAACCGCTTGCGGTGGAAACACTTTGCGGCTGTTGTCATAGGCGTAGGTGTAACAATCTACAGGATCTGTGTAAAATCGATCGGGCGAGAGTATTTTGTTTAATGCGGATATCAGTTCAACGGGCAGCATTTCGATTATTTTCTGGTGATGCATGCTGTGAAAAACTGCCGTCAGTTAATAGAAAAGGATGCAGCATGTATCAGTCAATATACTCAAAAACTCTGACTACTTTAGAAACACCAGAAGTAGAACGCGCAATTTCTGCGGCACTATCGGCTTCATCGCGCTTTACCATGCCAAGCAAGAACACGATACCTTTTTCGGTTACGATTTTGATATGATTGATCTGGAATTTTCGCGAAGCAAGAAAACGGCTTTTTACTTTGGATGTGATAAAAGTGTCCTTACTGCGGGAGGCCAATGAACTTTTCTCGCCAATCGTGATTTCATTGATCACATTACGTACATTTTGAATGCTTCGGGCCAGTGTTGCGGCTTCTTCTTTCATCGTCTCGCTGGGTGCTTCTCCTGTCAGGAGAACAATGCGATTAAAACTGGTTACATTGATATGCACTTGATTGCCTAACTGTTCGTAAATGCGTCTTGAACTTTTTAATTC
>DOOY01000288.1:1963-3514 GCA_003514765.1 Nitrosomonas sp.
TTATAAGCGGGAGAAAAATAACCAAAAATAACCACTTCCTTTTATCGATAAATTGCATTACGTTGTCTCCTGATATTTCAATGATTTTAGGTTTGATAATACAGTAAAATGAGTATAAGCAATAAGCTTAAGCATCACAGAGCAGGCAATAATCCCGGGACGTTTTAATTTTGTTATTGAGGCCAATCAGCGTATCAATTCTTTTTTAATTTTATTGAATGGGGTGAGCTCATTCGAGTTTTGATGGGTTTGATCAAGGAGAATCTGAAGTATAGTTTGTTGCTGATTTGCCGTTACGAAATTTTCCGGATTGAGAAATTAAACTTATATTTCTGGTCGAGCACCATACTTACTAAAGTGGTATAAATAAAGCTATATTTTATTGAACCCGACTTGTAAATATGGCAACATGTCATGTAACAATAAAAAATTAATTAAATATGAAATATCTTGCAAAATCTAAAATTATTTTACTGTTGTCCTTCAGCATTTATCTGACGGGTTGTGCTTCAATGAATAGTCAGGAGGATCCGTTCGAGTCGATGAATCGGGCTGTTTTTGACTTCAATGAAATGGTAGATGAAAACATCTTGGAACCTGTTGCCAGAAACTACAGGCGATTCGTACCTGATCCCATTGAAATGATTGTGGGCAATGTTTTCTCGAATGCAAACGATGTTGTGGTGACAGCAAACTCGATTTTGCAGCTTAATTTTGAAAGTGCAGCAGCCAGTGCGACAAGGGTGCTGATTAATACAACATTCGGCTTGTTTGGCGCAATTGATATTGCCAGTGATATCAGTCAAGCAAGTGATCTCAATATCAGTAAACGTAACGAAGATTTCGGTCAAACCATGGGACATTATGGTGTGGCCAGCGGTCCTTATCTAGTGATTCCCTTGCTAGGACCGAGTACAGTACGGGATGCAGTAGGTCGTGGCGTGGATACTCTGGTTGCGCACCCGGTTACGACAATCATTTATTTAGACAGTGTCGATGCGTTGGATGCGGCAGTTCGCACGCCCGTGGCAGCAGGAATGGCGATAGATGCACGTGCACAACTGTTGGACGTGGATAAAACGCTGGAAGAAGCTGCTTTGGACAAATATGAATTTGTGCGGGATGCGTATTTGCAGCGCCGTGACAGTCTGATTAATAACGAGGATGTTGAATTAAAAGATTAAACTGAATAACGCAAGGCTTTGAGAATTTTCTTTCGCATCCCGATCATTTTATTCATGTGAATCAAGAAAACAATGCACGCTCAGATTATGATTTTTTTCTGAGCGTGCATTGTTTTTTATTTGTGCAATTTGTTTTTCAGGATACAGATAGAATTCCTGCGGTAACAATTTCTGCTACGCAGACCAACAAACGGTTTTATATATTTCCATTGGATTTAAGACTATCTGAGAAATCAATTCAAGAGATAAATAAAATGAAAAAATATCAATGTAATATATGTGGTTTTATTTATGATGAATCGGTTGGTGATCCCGCACATGGTATCAAAGCCGGCACATCTTGGGAGGATATCCCGGAAAGTTGGGC
>DOOY01000258.1 GCA_003514765.1 Nitrosomonas sp.
CAAAATTGCTAAATTTAAAACTGCGAATTAAATGCGAAAATTCCGCCATTTGCAGTCTGTACGACAAACCCGCCGGGAATACGCTGCGGCTGCGACAATATGGCGCCGCCATCCGTTGCCGCACGAGCCAGCACCACGCCATCATAATTTCTCAGAATGCTGACAAAACCCTTATCGTCACCAATCACAATAAAATGACCATCTATCAAAGGTGCGGTTAGTCTTTTGCTACCCAATTTGCCTTGCTTCCACATCCCGGCGCCACTTCTTTTATCATACGCAGCTAATACGCCATTGTTTTCTGTGACATAAACATAATCGCTATCCATCGTTAAACCAGCGCTGCTGGAAGATTCGCGCGCCCAAATCTGGGTACCGTCAATAATTTGAAAACAGCCTACCCGCCCTTGATAAGCAGCGGCACAAACAAGCCGATCATCAATAGCCGGCGAACTGGTAATATCAGTCATTCTTTCAAGCTCAGTCACACCGCGTGGCTGGGATACTACGGCTTCCCAACCCACATTGCCGTTAAACAAGCTCATAGCCACCATTTTACCTCCAGCAAATCCTGCAAAAACAGCGCCTTGGGTAATGACAACACCCGCTGCGCTGCGCACGGTTAATGTAGGCGTAGCGCCCTGATAAACCCATTTTCGCTGACCATCAACCGCATCAAGTCCGTAGACTCTCGCATCCGCCGTTCGTACAACAACAATATCGCTATTTACCTGGGGTGGACCGAGTATTTCGCTGCTGACCTGTGCCTTCCATAAAGTGTGGCCAGCCGTATTATACGCCAGCACCTCACCCTTGGAAGTTCCCATCAGCACCATGCCTTCACCAGAGCCAACCCCTGCAGAAAATGGATATTTAGTTTTAACAGTCCATATTTCTTCACCTGTTTGTGGATTCAGACTTACCAACAGTCCGTTCTCATCAGCAACATAAATGGCATTATCTTCATAGACAACGTGAAACTTGGCTATTTCACTTTCCCCGACGCCACTTTTCCACAAAAGCGGCATTTCATCCAGTGCATTCAATGCAGCCAGTTCTTCTTCGTCGATAACAACTTTTTTTTCCCGCTCGAACAATTCAGCAACTTGGTAGCCAAATGACTCGAACATTCTTGGGTTAAACGGTGAAGGCAAACTACTGCAACCACCGAGTAAAAATGTCACCC
The DNA here is from genome assembly GCA_003514765.1 of Nitrosomonas sp. Taxonomy (GTDB): domain Bacteria; phylum Pseudomonadota; class Gammaproteobacteria; order Burkholderiales; family Nitrosomonadaceae; genus Nitrosomonas. The sequence continues at coordinate 1,187 of DOOY01000258.1, forward strand.
ATAAAACCCATAGATAGCTTTTTCGCCAAAACACTTCGGTTCTCAACAAGACAAATATGCTCAGTCAGATTCTCCCAATGCATCCAGCTTCATCTGTACGATATTGAAATAACTATTATTTTTATTGAGATTATTGATTGCCGCCTGATAGGAGAGCCGCGCCTCTTCTATTTCCCCCAAAGCCAGCTGCACATCCCCTTTCAAATCAGCATACAATCCGGAAAAAGAATCAATGTGTTTGGTATTTAAATGACGTAACGCTTCATTATAATTTTCTTCGTCCAGCAATACGCTGGCCAGTCTCAGCCGAGCCAAATCCTTCATTTCAGGCTCTTTGGCATGATCAAGTATCCACTGCAATTGCGTTTTCGCCCGTTGCATGTCACCTGCTTTTACGCTTGCCTTGGCTGCTATCAATGCAGCGCGTGGCGCATAACCACTGGATGGATATCCTTCCGTTAACAAATGCGCCGCATCGCTGATTTTTTCAACATCTTCAGTTGCCTGCACTTGTTTGAGCAAAGCATACAGATCGGCTGCCTGGTGCGCCTGCTGTTGCTGATAGTATTTCCAGACCTGTGTGCCGCCAAAGGTTGCCACCATTACTGCCAGCACAACTGTTATAGCAGTTCCAAATCTGTTCCACCATGCTTTAATACCTTCAATTTTTTCTTCCTCTTCGCGATTATATGTTGCCATTGCATTTCCCTGAAATAGTTACTATTCACATGAAAAAATAAAACACAATTGATGCCTTGTTCATTTTGTTTTTATCAACTCACTCACGGCATTCAAATCGACTCTTGCCTGATCGGTAGCTTCACGTAACGCTTTGAGCGTCACTGCCTGCGCCAGCACTTCATCGTCTCCAATAATTAAGGCAAAACGCGCTCCACTGGCATCGGCTTTTTTCATTTGCGATTTAAAACTGCCACCACCGCAATGCAGGACAACCTGACAGTTTTCATTGCGCAAGAACTCTGCGGCCCGCCACGCGTAATCCATCGCCTGTTCACCCTGGTGCACAATGTAGACATCGGGTACAGCATGCGTTATTTCTTTGCCGCATTCTTGCATCAACGCCAGTAACCGTTCTATACCCATGGCAAAACCGCAGGCTGAGGCAGGCTTACCTCCTACCTGCTCGATCAGCCCATCATAACGGCCACCCGCACATACTGCACCTTGCGCGCCAAGTTTGTCCGTGATCCATTCAAAAACCGTCCGATTATAATAATCCAGCCCTCTGACGAGACGCAGATTGATTTCAAAAACGATACCCTGCTCGCGCAAGATATGCTGCAATGTTTCGAAATGAATACGGGATGGCTCATCCAGATCATCGATGAGCTTGGGTGCATGCTCGATGATCGACTGCATTTCCGGATTCTTACTGTCCAGGATGCGCAGCGGATTTGAATGCAACCGCCTGTTTGCATCTTCATCCAATCGGTTTACATGTTGTTCAAAATATTTAATCAACCGCGCACGGTGCAATGCTCTGGATTCCGTGTTGCCCAGCGTACCAATCTCAAGACGCAAACCGGTAATACCCAGCATTTGCCATAAGCGGGCGCACATGATGATCAATTCTGCATCAATATCAGGCCCGGAAAAACCCAATGCTTCCACACCAACTTGATGGAATTGCCGATAGCGTCCTTTTTGCGGCCGCTCATGCCGAAACATAGGGCCGGAGTAGTAGAGTCTTTGCGGACTTCCATATAACAGATTATGTTCGATAACAGCCCGCACACAGGATGCAGTGCCTTCAGGACGCAGCGCCAAGCTGTCATTATTGAGATGATCAACAAAACTGTACATCTCTTTTTCAACAATATCAGTCACTTCACCGATTGAACGAACGAATAAGTCGGTCTGTTCGACAATAGGTGTTCGAATATTGCGATAACCATACATTCCCAGCCAATCTTGCACAGTCTGCTCGAAAAAAAGCCATTGGTCGGCTTCGTCGGGAAGAATGTCGTTCATCCCGCGAATCGCTTTTACAACTTTAGCCATTACCCAGCTTTTCTCGGATATTTTTCCCGAACATAGTTTTCGACGATCTGACGAAATTCTGCGGCAATATTATCGCCTTTTAAAGTGACTGTTTTCTCACCGTCCACATAAACAGGCGCTACCGGGCTTTCACCCGATCCTGGCAGGCTGATGCCGACATTGGCATGTTTGCTCTCTCCCGGGCCATTCACCACACAGCCCATGACCGCCAGAGTCATATTCTCAACGCCGTCATACTGCTCGCGCCACACAATCATTTCGTCACGTACATACCCTTGAATACTTTCAGCCAGTTCCTGAAAGTACGTGCTGGTCGTTCGTCCACATCCGGGACACGCAGCAACCAGCGGTACAAATGCACGCAACCCCATGGTTTGTAGAATTTCCTGAGCAACAATGACTTCCCGTGAACGCGATCCGCCCGGCTCGGGTGTCAATGAAATCCGTATTGTATCTCCGATACCTTCCTGCAACAGTATCGACAAAGCAGCTGTGGATGCCACAATCCCTTTAGACCCCATCCCGGCTTCCGTCAATCCCAAATGCAGCGCATAATCACAGCGTGCAGCCAATTCCCGGTAAACCATGATTAAATCCTGTACACCGCTTACTTTGCAAGACAGCAAGATCCTGTTACGCGGCAATCCGATTTCCTCAGCTTTTGCAGCACTTTCCAGCGCTGAAGTAATGAGTGCCTCACGCATGACATAAGTTGCATCTTTAGGATCACTGGAACTGGCATTCTCATCCATAATACGCGCAAGCATTTCCTGATCAAGGCTTCCCCAGTTAACACCGATGCGGATCGGTTTGTCATATTTGCACGCTATTTCGATCAGGGTTGCAAATTGCTCGTCACGTTTTTTACCTTTACCGACATTGCCAGGATTAATCCGAAACTTAGCTAAAGACTGCGCACACTCAGGATAACTGCCAAGCAGCTTATGCCCATTAAAGTGAAAGTCACCGACCAATGGCACATGGCATCCCATGTCATCCAATCGTTGACGAATGCCGGGTACTGCTTTGGCTGCATCGGCAGAATTAACGGTAATACGTACCAGTTCCGAACCGGCGCGTGCTAATTGCGCAACTTGTTCTGTAGTGGCGACTGCATCAACGGTATCCGTATTGGTCATTGATTGCACAATAACTGGAGCGCCTCCTCCAATTTTGATCGACCCGACGTCAACACCGACACTTGCACGCCGTCGCGAAGTTAAGCTTTTTTGGGACATCATAGATTATTTCTTATTAGTCTCGATATTCAAGAAACAGGGAACAGTGAAAACTGTTACACCAGGATTGGTTATTCAAGCATCAATTGCGCACTGCCATTTTGCGTATTGGTATAAGGTTTAATATCAATCAGCCTATCATTATAGGTGACTTCAACAGCAGACGCATCGCTGATAACAACCGACAGGGGTTTTTTTCCACTGACTCTCTGTTGAGTTCCCTGAATATTATTTTGTTCAAAAATAACATCATCGTTGCCATCTGTAACTTTAACATGCGCATCGGCAGAAAAATTGAAAGTAAGCGTTCCAAATGTATTGATTGCGGAGCCAGCACCCAAAGATGTTAGAGAATTCTGGTTAAACTGAGTAGTTTCATCCGGCTTCTCTGATAATTTTAAAGATGGCAACGGTAATTGTAATTCAACAGATGTTTTGCCATTCTCCTGCTGTATTACAAGATCAGTGTGTTGTTCTGTTTGTTGCCAGAAAGGCATTTTCTCATATAGGAAGTAGCCGGTTAATGCCAGAAATATCAGAATAATAATGATGAATAAAGTGCTGTTTAATTTCTTGCCATCTCTTGACGAGGAAGTCATTTCCTGAACTTTAAATGGCGTATGTTCAACATTTGTAACAACTGTTGTCGGTCCAGGTAACAATTTTACGATCGCAGCTGCATCCAGCTGCATCAGATTTGCGTAATTACGAACGAATCCACGGACAAAAGTATGCCCTGGCAATTCTTCAAAGTCTTCTTTTTCGATCGCTTCAACCTGATGGACCGAAATTCGCAACTGGCGTGATATATCGTCTACACTCATATTTTTAGCTAGGCGCGCATTGCGCAGCATATGGCCAACACCCTGAACGACACTTGCAGAATTCAATGTTTCATTTTTAAATGCTTCAGACTGATCTTCTGTTTTTAAGAACCGGCTGATTTCCGGCCCTGTCTCTGCGGCTGTTTTCCGGGCTGCATAATCATCGGTATCGTTTTCAAATTTGTGCAGATTCTGAACTGGAACCTGGAGGGATTCTGGGGCCACAGATCCTATGCCACCAACCTTATTATCTCTTTCGGATTGTTCCGTTACAGCATCTTCCTGATTACTATCTCCAGATTTTTCGTCTTTGCTGTTGTCGATATGATCATTCATTTCAAAGTCCACCCTCTCTCACAGCTTTGGCTTCTTTAGAATTCGGATAATTTTTTTGCAACTGAAAAAGATAGCTATCCGCCGCGCGTGAATTACCAGTAGTCTGCTCTATTTGCATTCCCAGCCACAAACTTCTGGCTGTCGGCTGAAATTTTTGCATGAATTCAGATAGTTTTGACCGAGCCATTGCAGCGTCTCCTCTTTGGAAATCCATTTCAATCAATCCCACCAGTGCAGGTCTATAGTTGGGTTGAAACGAAAGCGACTCACGAAAATATAAAGACGCTTCAGAAAAATTGTTTCGTTTCAGCTCACAAACACCCGCATTGGCATAGGCGATGTGGCGAGTATCATAAAGTGGATCTCGCAACGCCGTCATAAAATGATTAATCGCCCTGTCCATTTGTTCAGGCATGCGTTGACATAAAAACCAGCCATAATTGTTATGTATGTCTGGATTGCCTGGTTCAAATCTCAATGCACGCTCAAAATAAGACTGTGCCTTACTGTCTTCCTCCAATTCCATATATATCAATCCAAGCATACTAAAGGCAGGCGCATAATCAGCGTTTGATTTCAGTGCTTCGTCGACTTCTTCAAGCGCCACTTTATATTGCCCGCGATAGAAATATTCGGCAGCCAGCTCTGTATGAATACGCGCACTCTTATTAGCACGCGCAGCAATCTGATCCGGGGTCAAACTCGGTTCTATGGGTTCATGCACGCAACCAATTAAAAAAACACTCAGAAAAAAAACAAGTCCGACTAACCCTGCAGGTTTGATAGAAACGTGTCCTTTTGATAACTTCATCGCATCGACTCCAGGTTAACCTTGCCTGCTCGGCGTGTTTTGTCACGTACCTGACCCGCCAACTGACCGCAAGCAGCCGCAATATCATCTCCTCGTGTCTTACGTACCGTTGTTACCAAACCGGCTTGTATCAGGATATCACGGAAAACACGAACCGACTCAGGCGAAGAACGTTTAAATTCAGAATTCGGGAAAGTATTAAAAGGAATCAAATTAAATTTGCAGGGCACATCCTTAACCAATTTTATCAATTCTTTTGCATCGGATGCACTGTCGTTAACACCATCAAGCATCACATATTCAAATGTAATAAAATCTCTCGGCGCAACTTGCAAATAACGCTGACAAGCTGCCAACAGCGCTTTAATCGGATATTTTTTATTAATGGGCACCAGGTAATCACGCAAAGCATCATTCGGAGCATGCAATGATACCGCCAATGCCACCGGACAACGCTCACGCAACCGGTCCATTGCGGGAACCAGTCCTGATGTGCTGACTGTCACACGCCGCCGGGATAATCCATAGGCATGATCATCCAACATTAAATTTAATGCGGTTACCACATTTTCAAAATTGGCAAGCGGCTCGCCCATACCCATCATCACGATATTGCTGACCACACGTGGAGACTGCAAAGTCTGCGGTATGGATGAGTCATGCTGAGCTAGAAGTGATGATTGACTGCCGGCGCTTTCCCTAAGCGATTTATCCGCCAACCACAACTGACCGATAATTTCAGCTACTGTCAAATTACGATTGAAACCTTGCTTCCCCGTCGAACAGAAAGCACAAGCCAAGGCACAGCCAACTTGGCTGGAGACACATAAAGTACCGCGATTCTTTTCGGGAATAAAAACACTTTCGATACCATTATTTGCTCCAACCGACAACAACCATTTGCGCGTGCCATCAGCAGCAATATGATCACGCATTACTTCTGGCACTGAAATGACGGCAAGCTTTGAAAGCTTTTCTCTTAACCCTTTTGCTAGATCACTCATTTCAGCAAAATCAGATCTACCAAACTGATGCACCCATTTCAATATTTGCTTGGCGCGAAAAGACTTTTCACCAATTCCTGTTAAGAAATCAGTAAGTCCTTCTCTATCATAATCGAGTAAATTAACAGTCACAGGTCAATTTGAACACATAGAAATTTTCGAAATTAACGGGTATATATTTCCAACGTTGAAAAAAAACAGGCAATTTCAGCAGCAGCCGTCTCAGGCGCATCTGAACCATGCACAGCATTGGCATCAATACTGTCAGCAAAATCTGCACGGATTGTTCCTTTTTCTGCTTTTTGAGGATCCGTTGCCCCCATCAATTCACGATTTTTTCTGATCGCGTCCTCTCCTTCAAGCACCTGCACCATCACAGGTCCAGAAATCATAAAATTAACCAGATCATTAAAAAAAGGACGCTCACGGTGTATGGCATAAAACTGTTCTGCTTCAGCTCTGGAAAGCTGAGTCATGCGTGCGGCAATTATTTTTAATCCATTTGATTCAAAACGTGAATAAATCCGACCAATCACATTTTTTGCTACTGCGTCTGGTTTAATAATGGAAAAAGTTCTTTCAATTGCCATCAAATAACTCCAATAATATTAGTTAATTAAATGCTTATTTTATCAAAAAAACAATATGAATTCTGGAAAACTAATATTTCGCTGCCTGCCAGCCTTTATATCCTTCACGATAATAAAATACTTTTTCCCATCCCCACAGAACCGCCTGTTCAGTAGCCATAGCACTGCCGAGGCACGCAATCCCATTACAATAAAAGATAACTGCCGCATCCTTGGCTGCAATTTTGCTCAGATTTTCAACCGTAAAGTCATCGCTTTTGACAGAAAGATGATACGCACCAGGCAAATGCCCTTTGTCAAAATCAGATTTGCCGCGCACATCGACAAAGGGGTAGCCTCGATCTAAAAATAATTTGGCTGTCCCTGTTGAAATAGTATGTGCGCCAATTATTTGTTCTGGTGCAAGTTTCTCAGCTTTAAGATTTTGAACTGTCAAGAATACGCAAAAAGAAAACAGCATAAGGAAATAGTTTTTCATGATATTAATTCTTACACCTCTATCAGACTATGGTAGCAAGTATTGTATGCCATATCAGGCTTTACCAAAAAACTACTTGTTTAAAAGATTGATCAAGCAGCTTCAAACGGTCATTTTCTCATTTTTGCCATTTTCAAGGTAAATAAACGATCGGCGCTTAATGGAAACATCCTGTGACATAATCAAACCGGTACGGACGGGATTGCTTGTGAACAGCCTAAAATAATAAATTGACATTGGCAGAATGTTTTCAATAACACGTTAACTACAGCATCTGAAAAAGTTGGCTGGATCATGCGTCTCGCGCCATTTGGAACTATGGCATTTTATTGCCACTGGTTGCTACGCAGGATATCGGCCTGCTCACCACCTTAGTCAAGTTTATCGCAATCGTAATGGGCACCACATTACTGCATGGTCTGTCAGTGCTGCCTCTGATTCTTTATCTGACAACCGGCATGACGCCATTAAAATTCTGGCGGGGTGCACGTGAAGCGCTTATTACCGCTTTCGCCACCAGCTCCAGCGCCGCGACCCTACCTGTCTGTCACGCTGCGTGTACCGAGCAGCATCTGCACATTAAGCGCGATATCGCGGGATTTGTTATTCCCCTCGGCGCCACCATGAATATGGACGGCACCGCAACTATACGAAGCCACTACAGCACTTTTTATCGCGAATCTGGTAGGTGTCGAGCCAAGCTTAATGCAACAATTGATTGTTTTCATTACCGCCATGTTAGCTGCAATGGGGGCACCCGGCATCCCCAGCACCGGCATGGTAACCATGGTTGTCGTTTTGCAGGCTGTAGGACTACCTGCCGAAGCAATTGCCATTCTTACCGGTAGACCGTTTATTGGATACGATACGTACCATGGTCAATGTTGAGGGCGATATGATAGGCAGCCTGGTCGTGCAAAAATGGACACACCGAACTAACACGAATCGGATAGATCGGATAGGCCTGATCAAACAGGCTCATCATCACGAAAGCGTTGCTGGATTTCCAATATCTTGTCTGGGTTTTTCAACAGCGCTTTCACACAATCACGGTCCAGTTTAGTATTGGATAGTTGCTGCAGCAAGGCAAAGGCTTTTTCGTTGCTCCAAGGCACCTTATATGCACGACGTGAAGTCAAAGCGTCAAACACATCGGCAACGGCACTAATGCGCGCCTCAATCGGAATCTCATCGCCTTTCAAACCTTTTGGATAACCACTGCCATCTACCGCTTCATGGTGATACTCAGCAATGTTACGCATGATATTTACATGACCCAAAGCATATAAACTAAAGTCTTCAAGAATAGAATCAATGATTTCCCGACCTTTTCCCGGATGCGTCTTCATAATATTGAATTCTTCATCGCTCAGTTTGCCAGGTTTACGTAAAATACTATCTGGAATGCCGATCTTGCCGACATCATGTAACGGTGAGAACAAAAAAATATGTTCAATCTGCTCATCGCTGATGTTATAGTCGGCCGCCAGCTCGCGTGCAATGAGACGTGCATAATGTGCGGTACGGTCAATATGCATACCCGTTTCAATATCCCGGTAATGCGTCATACTGCGTGTTGCCTGCACAGCAGAAACAAGTGTTCGAATGGCTGTCAATTCGTTGATTACCATGAGTGCAATCAAATGGCCATAAATATCAATCTGACGTAATACTTTCGGTGTAAACGGATGTTCCTCGAGGGAGTTAAAAAATAAAAAGCCGACAAAAGCGCCACTTTGATAAAGTGGCATTGTATAGCTCGCTTTGTAACCTTTGGCAGCTATTCGCCTGGTATGCTCATGCTTGCCTTTGGTAAAAATGTTTAAATCCTGGACCAGACGCGGGCGGCGGTGTTCAATGATCTCGCGTAATGATGGTGCAGCACCGAGTGGTGCCTCGTAGGTAACAAAAGGATGTTCATCGCCTTCGGTACTGTGTGCATAAGTCTTGAGCATCTCTGTTTGTTCATCAAACAAAGCGATAGCCAAGCGACTTATAAAAGGAAAATCCTGAAGAATAATCTGGTGTATAAAACTTAGCTTATCTGATAAGGGAATATCCTCATGCAACTGCGCAAGTGTATCTTGGTGTGCAAATAAATCTTCTTTCTGTTGCAAAGTCAATGCCTTTTTCTTTTAGACCAAATCACGTAACCTGTTTTTTATACAATTTAACAATATAAGGGAATTGAAAAAAGCATAGGATAGCTGTCAAACACATTAGATTTCTGGCATCATTAAACATTGTACCGACAGAAGCCTATGACAAATGAAATAAACATAAAACGTATTACACTTGCATGTTCATGATTTCCTGATAAGCAGTCACTAACTTATTACGTACCTGCACCATAGACTGAAAAGACACATTGGCTTTTTGCAAAGAAATCATCACTTCGTGCAAATCCGTATTGGATTCTCCACTCACAAAATCTTTGCTTAACTGTTTTGCTGCCTGCTGTGTATCATTTACCTTATCTACAGCGGC
>DOOY01000260.1 GCA_003514765.1 Nitrosomonas sp.
CCGGTTTTTCGGCATTTATTGTAGGTGGCGCGATCAGGGATATATTGCTTGGACTTGAGCCAAAAGACTTTGATGTAGCCACGAATGCAACACCTGAACAGGTAAGATCTATTTTTAAACGCTCGCGCATCATTGGGCGGCGTTTTCGTCTGGTGCACGTGATGTGCGGACATGAAACCGTGGAAGTATCGACATTTCGCGGCCCATCACCTGCAGACGTTGATACCCGGGGTAGGGAAAACCACACTGATCAGCATGGCCGGCTGTTGCGGGACAATGTGTTTGGCAGCCAGAAAGAAGATGCTGCACGGCGGGATTTCACCATGAATGCGCTTTTTTATGATCCATCCAGTGAAGAAATTCACGACTTTCTCAATGGTTATTCCGATCTTAAGGCTAAAATATTGCGCATAATTGGCGAACCTACAACACGTTACCGGGAGGATCCTGTACGCATGCTCAGAGCCATCCGCCTGGCGGCAAAGCTGGGCATGCTGATCGATGTCGAAACGGCAAAGCCAATCGGTGATTTGGCACCTTTACTGCAAAATGTACCACCGTCGCGTCTTTTTGACGAAATGTTAAAACTGTTATTATCGGGTCACGCACTTCCCTGTGTCGTTGATCTGCGCGCACGCGGTCTGCATCATGGTCTACTACCAATGCTTGATGTCATTCTGGAACAACCGTTGGGAGAACGGTTTATAACGCTTGCGCTAAAAAACACCGATGAAAGAATTCAACAAGAAAAACACGTATCACCCGCTTTTTTGTTTGCATCGCTATTATGGCACGAAGTGCTTGCTACCTGGAATAAACACAAGCTATCTGGAGAAAAACCTTTAATCGCTTTATATAAAGCGATGGACGAGATACTGTTAAAACAACAAAAAAATCTTGCTATCCCACGCCGCTTTAGCGCCACTATTATGGAAATTTGGGTCATGCAGCCGCGATTTGAGTCTTTAGCAGGTCGCAAGCCTTTTCGTCTGCTTTCACACCCGCGCTTCCGCGCTGCATATGATTTTATGTTATTACGTTGCGAAAGCGGAGAAATCAATGCGGATTTAGGTATATGGTGGAAGCGTTTTGTCGCCGCAGATCACGACAAACGTGAAAAAATGATTCATAAGCCGGCGTCTTCACGTAAACGCAGAAGCCGGAGTCACCGCAAAACTTCTGCGCAATCAATTCCAGCCGGTGGCACGTCTGAATCATCTGAAAAAGAAAATACCGCGTCCTAGCAATGCCGCATCTCGATAAAAAATACAGTCTTGCCTGTATTGCGCTCGGCAGTAATCTTGAAAACCCGATTTACCAGATACAACAGGCATACCGGGAATTAGCTAAACTTTCCGGCACAAATTTGTTAAAGTGTTCTTCGTTGTACAAAAGCGCCCCCATCGGCAGGCTGGACCAGCCTGACTATATAAACGCTGTGGCGCAGATCAATACTGTTTTGACTCCCCACGAACTATTGAATGAATTGTTAAAAATAGAACTGCAACATAATCGCGTGCGTGAATCCCCCAATGCACCTCGTACACTTGATCTGGATATCTTGCTCTACGACGGGTTGCAATTATACAGTGAACAATTGACAATACCGCATCCCCGTATGACACAACGCGCGTTCGTATTGTACCCATTGAAGGAAATTGCACCTGATTGTTACATTCCAGGCCATGGTAGAATCAGCCAATTGATTACCGCATGCGCCGATCAAATGATCGAGCGACTGAATATTTCCTGAAAACTGACTTACCACTTCACATAAACTAACTTCGCGAATGAATAGCCATTAATTAAGTAATCAACATGAGAACCACTATCAATAGTTTATTGAAAACATATGAAAATGGTGAAAAATTTACCGTTCTGACCTGTTACGATGCAATATTTGCCACTTTACTGACAGATTGCGGTGTTGACGTCTTACTGGTGGGCGACTCACTGGGCAACGTTATCCAGGGAAGAGAAACAACACTGTCAGTTACACTAAAAAACATGATTTATCATACACGCTGTGTCGCAAGCGGTACTGATAAAGCATTTATCATGGTAGATATGCCTTTTGGAACCTCTCAGCTGTCGCCTGAGCGTACTTTTGAAAACGCATGTCAATTAATCTCTGCGGGCGCTCAAATGGTTAAAATCGAAGGTGGCCGCATCATGGCTGACACGATTCAGTTTTTAACACAACGCGGTATCCCTGTCTGTGCACATATCGGTTTAACGCCGCAGTCTATTCATCAACTGGGCGGTTATAAAATTCAGGGTAATACGGAAACATCTGCGAAACAGTTATTGGAAGATGCACAGATACTCGAAAAATCAGGCGCAAACATGTTGTTGATGGAGGTCATTCCGGCTTCTCTTGCAAAACAAATCACAAAAACACTCTCCATTCCTACCGTTGGTATCGGCGCAGGTATCGATTGCACAGCGCAGGTACTCGTATTGCATGATATGCTGGGTATTTATCAGGGAAAGAAAGCTAAATTTATCAAAGACTTTATGGCAGAATCTTGTAATATCCGAGAGGCTGTCTGTAATTATGTCAAGGCAGTGAAAGCCGGTCAGTTTCCCGATAAAGAACACGAATTTCAGTAATTATTCAGCCAAATTGAGAATTGTTCGCAACATCGCGGAGTTACGCAGCATACTAAAAAGTGTAAAAAATATTGCGCTTGTGCCGACAATGGGAAACCTGCATGACGGCCACCTGGCATTAATACGAAAAGCACAAAAAAATGCTGATTTTGTAGTCGTCAGCATTTTTGTCAATCCACTTCAGTTTTCACCCAATGAAGATTTCAGTCAATATCCTCGCACTTTGAATGCAGACTGTAATTTATTGCGTAGCCTGGATGTGGATTTGGTTTTTGCACCTGACGAAAAAATTCTTTTTCCTGTCCAGCAGGAAATCTTGTTACTATTACCGTCTATAGCCGAGAAGTTTGAAGGGAAGTTCCGCCCCGGTTTTTTTTGCGGTGTAGCCACAATCGTATTAAAATTATTTAATATTATTCAACCAGATATCGCTATTTTCGGAAAAAAAGACTACCAGCAGTTACATATTGTTCGATTAATGGTGCAACAACTAAATTTTCCGATTAAAATTCTGGATGAAGAAATCATACGTGCTGCTGACGGTCTTGCATTAAGTTCACGCAATCAATATCTGGACAAGGCGCAACGTCAGGAAGCCAGTAGCCTGCATCAAACATTAAAATGCATTGTTAATAAGATAACAGCCGGACAGAATAACTTTTCACTATTGGAAAAAAAAGCGGCTGAAACTCTTTCGGAAAGAGGATGGAAAGTTGACTATATTTCTGTCCTTAATCAAAAAACTTTGTCGCCTGTTCACGCCCGAGATCAAAAACTCGTGGTATTGGCAGCTGCCCGTATCGGGAAAACAAGGCTGATTGATAATATTGAAATTCATCGATGATGACTGATAATTAACAGAAAAATGTTATAAAAATAATTATTAACAAATCAAACCATCATCAACCGCTAAACCAATTAATACTGATAATAGTTGAATCATGCAGGCATTTAATACTTTCTGGTTATCTTGTCTTGAACATTTTAGAAATGAATTAAATGCACAACAGTTCAACACCTGGATCAAACCACTGGAATTGGAAGGAAGCGATCAGGATAATGAAACAGAAGTTATCCTTATTGCACCTAACCGGTTTGTCCTGCAATGGGTTCAGGACAACTTTATTGCTCACATCAAAAACATGGCGGAGGCGCATTTTGCCAGAGAAATTCAATTTCATCTTAAAATAGCTGATAAAACAAAAATTCCAGACCATGCCAAAACGGTTAAAAAAGTTATTGCTTGTGCACCTTCTCAACAATCAAAACAAAATAAAAAAACATCCAGTCAGCTCAATCCAAATTTTACATTCGATAACTTTGTCATGGGAAAAGCCAATCAATTGGCACGTGCAGGCGCCATACAGGTGGCCGAATCTCCCGGAATAGCTTATAACCCGTTATTTATCTATGGCGGCGTCGGTTTAGGTAAAACTCATCTTATCCAGGCGATTGGAAATTTAGTTCATAACAACAACCAGCAAGCAAAAATACGGTATGTGCATGCTGAAAAGTATGTTTCTGATGTCGTCAATGCTTATCAACATAAATCGTTTGATCAATTCAAGCTCTATTATCACTCACTTGATCTTTTACTCGTCGACGATGTACAGTTTTTTGGCGGCAAGAACCGCACCCAGGAAGAATTTTTCTATGCTTTTAATGCGCTGATTGAAGCCCACAAACAAGTCATCATTACTTGCGATTCTTATCCTAAAGAAATCTCCGGTCTTGAAGAACGCCTGGTTTCCCGCTTTGGGTGGGGCCTGACCGTTGCCATCGAACCACCTGAACTGGAAATGCGCGTCGCTATTCTCATTAAAAAAGCTGAACAGGAAAAAATAACGCTGGATGAACATGTTGCATTTTTTATTGCAAAACATATTCGTTCAAATGTCCGCGAGCTGGAAGGTGCGTTAAAACGCGTATTGGCTTTCTCACGCTTTATCGGGCAGGACATCACGCTTGAAATTACCAAAGAAGCCTTAAAAGATCTCCTTGCTGTACAAAACCGGCAAATATCGATTGAAAACATTCAAAAAACAGTCGCTGATTACTACAAAATAAAAGTCTCTGAAATGTATTCAAAAAAAAGATCACGTGTAATCGCAAGACCCAGACAAATGGCAATGGCTATCGCCAAGGAATTGACAACGCTCAGTCTGCCCGATATTGGCGAAGCTTTTGGGGGCAGGGATCATACAACAGTTCTGCATGGTTATCGTAAAATAAATGAATTACGCGCATCCGACCCAGCTATTAATCGCGACTATACTGCTTTAATACATATTTTGCGTGGTTGATAACTAAGTAAAAAGTGATTAGTTATTTTCGCTTAATAACTTTTTAATAACCTGTGAATAAAGAAGAAATAAAACCATTCTGTTATTTTATCCACAAACGATCCACGTAAAATTCTGTTTTTATACCGTTCATTTTTTTATAGTATAAAATTGATTTTTAAAATAAATTTAAAATTATACAAAAATTCACAATCGTTTATTATTTATTACTAAACATTTATATCAATGCTGTTAATTAAAACAAAGCGTGACACAATACTCAAACCGTTGCAAATGGTTACAGGTATTGTAGAAAAACGACAAACATCCCCCATTTTGTCCAATGTATTGATACAGAAAAATGACGAGGTAATTTACTTTCTGACATCAGATATGGAAATGCAGATAAAAACGATTTTCAAACTGAAAAATAAACAGGAACAAAATTTTTCACTAACAGTTTCTGCAAAAAAATTGCAGGACATTCTCCGTTCCCTGGATATTGATGCTGAAGTTTCTTTAATCAGGAAAGACGAAAAACTCCAGATTAAATCAGGAAAAAGTTTGTTTAATCTCCAAATTTTACCACCCGAAGACTTTCCTGTTATTACGACAGAGGATAATGAATTAATAGCCGCAATTACGTTACAACAAAATACCTTTAAAAATCTCTTAAACAATGTTCAATATGCAATTGCAGAACAGGATATACGTTATTTTCTAAACGGTGTTTTGTTAGCAATTGAAAATGATGAATTAAAAGCTGTAGGTACAGATACGCACCGGCTAGCACTTGCATTAACAGCGATCCAATCGGCTAACACGAATCATGAAGTCATACTGCCGCGTAAAACTGTTATCGAGTTGGAAAAGCTGTTGAAAGATGATAAAGAATCAATCAGTATAGAAGTTTTCGCGAAAAGAATCAGATTCTCATTTTCAAATGTTGTGCTTATATCCAGAGTAATTGATGGAAAATATCCTAACTATAACCGTGCCATACCCGATCAAAGCGATATATTTTTTGATCTGGATCGTCTAACTTTCTTACACGCACTGCAACGTGTATCAATTCTTTCCAATCCAAATGAACTATTGAGAGGCGTCCGCCTGATTATCAGTAAAGAAAAGCTTGAAATTATCTGTAAAAATAACGAACAAGAAGAAGCAACTGATGAAATTGCCATACAATATGATGATGACACAATCGACTTCAGTTTAAATATAACGTATCTATTCGATTTTCTGAATAACATACCAACGGATACATTTCGTTTTGCATTGGTTAAAGCATCGGGCAGTGTACTGATTACAATCCCCGGCAGAGAAGATTTTAAATATGTCATCATGCCCATGAAAATTTAAATCTCCTGCCATTGATATTTTTTTAAAAGCGCCTTATTCATGAATAAAGAAAAAGACATCTTGCCAATTGAAGACAAGAACAGTTACGGTTCCGATAGCATCAAAATACTGAAAGGGCTTGATGCTGTACGCAAACGTCCTGGTATGTACATTGGTGATACCAGTGATGGTACAGGGTTGCATCACATGGTTTTTGAGGTTGTTGACAATGCCATTGACGAAGCTCTGGCTGGCCACTGTGATGAAATTACCGTAATCCTGCACCCTGACAATTCAGTTAGTGTCCATGACAATGGCAGAGGTATACCAACGGGAATCAAACAGGACGATGAACAAAAGCGTTCCGCAGCAGAAATCGTGATGACAGAATTACATGCCGGCGGGAAGTTTGACGACAATTCCTATAAAGTTTCCGGCGGACTACATGGTGTCGGTGTATCCGTGGTAAATGCTTTATCAGAGTGGTTGCATCTTACCATTCGTCGTGAAGGAAAAATCCATGAAATGGAATTTCGCTTGGGAGTCCCGGTCAGGCCGCTTGCAGTCGTTGGTAATGCTGAAAGACATGGTACCGAGGTTCATTTTCTAGCCAGTAAGGAAATATTCGGAAATATTGAATATCACTATGATATTTTTGCTAAACGGCTACGGGAACTTTCTTTTCTCAACAACGGGATAAAAATTCATCTGATCGATCAGCGTCAAGGTAAAGAAGAAAAATTTGCTTTTACCGGGGGTATTAAGAATTTTGTAGAATATATTAATCGTACCAAATCTGTTTTACATCCCAATATTTTTTATTCCGCAGGCTTGAAAGACAACATTACCGTAGAAGTGGCCATGCAATGGAGCGATAGTTACAGTGAACAGGTTTTATGCTTTACCAATAACATTCCACAGAAAGATGGCGGCGCACATTTAACAGGTTTGCGTGCAGCCATGACGCGTACACTTAATAACTATATCGAAAAAAATGAATTGGCTAAAAAAGCCAAGGTTGAAACAGCCGGGGATGATATGCGTGAAGGCTTATCTTGCGTGCTTTCTGTTAAATTGTTTGAGCCTAAATTTTCTTCCCAGACCAAGGAAAAACTGGTTTCTTCCGAAGTAAGGCCGGTCGTCGAAGAAATTGTTTCTCAAAAGCTGGCGGATTTTCTGTTGGAAAATCCAATGGATGCGAAAACAATTTGCAATAAAATTCTGGAAGCGGCTCGAGCGCGTGAAGCAGCCCGCAAAGCGCGAGAATTGACACGTCGTAAAGGTGTGCTCGATAGCATGGGATTACCCGGAAAATTAGCTGACTGTCAGGAAAAAAACCCGGAATTATGTGAACTCTATCTGGTGGAGGGTGATTCAGCGGGTGGTTCAGCAAAGCAAGGCCGCGATCGTAAATTTCAGGCAATAATGCCGCTCAAGGGCAAGATTCTAAATGTTGAAAAATCGCGTTTTGATAAACTGATTTCTTCTCAGGAGATTATTTCCTTGATAACGGCGCTTGGCACAGGAATCGGCAAAGACGAATATAATCCAGACAAATTACGCTACCATCGGATCATTATCATGACAGATGCGGACGTTGACGGTTCGCATATTCGCACCTTGTTGTTGACATTTTTTTATCGTCAAATGCCCGAGCTTATCGAACGTGGCCATATTTATATCGCGCAACCACCGCTTTATAAGATCAAACATGGAAAAAAAGAGCGTTATGTCAAGGACGACTATGAACTGAAACAATATATTCTGGGATTGGCTTTATCCGATGCGCAACTTTATACTGAAGAAAACAAGCCACCGCTAACAGGTGAAACGCTGGAAAAAATCGCGACTGAATATTTGCTGGCTGAAGCGGTGATAGAACGTATGAGCCGCTTGACAGATAGCGCTGTCATGTATGCATTATTACATCAGCCGGAAATTGATCTAAGCAGTGAAGAAAATGCGACAATCAGTGCAGAAAAACTCGGATCACATGTTCAAGATACTGAAATAAAATCAGAATACGATGAAATGAATGAACGTTTTCGTCTAAGAATAGAACGTTTGTCTCATGGAAACATACATGTCAGTTATTTGGATCAGGATTTTTTGCACAGTGGTGATTATGCTCAAATTAAAAAAACTTACCAGATTTTTGACGGTTTAATAAAACAAGGTGCTTATATTAAACGTGGTGAAAAAAAACAGCCTGTCACTCATTTTAAGCAAGCACTTGAATGGTTGCTTGAAGAAGCGAAAAAAGGACTCAATATCCAGAGATATAAAGGACTTGGTGAAATGAATCCCGCTCAGTTATGGGAAACGACAATGGATCCTTCAAATAGAAGGTTGCTACGCGCTCAGATTGAAGACAGTATTTTGACTGATGAAATCTTTACAACATTAATGGGCGATGTGGTTGAGCCACGCAGGGCTTTTATTGAAAAAAATGCGCTTAGAGCGACTAATATTGATGTTTAATAACGTTTTAGCGTAAATTTATATTTCCAGGTATGGCATACCTGGTTTGCTTATTGTGACAGTAATGTATGATTAAATCGGTATGCTTATCAAAATAAAATTTTTCATTGATTTGTGTTGTTTTGCAGTTTTATCTTTTCCTAAAGACGGATTCTTTTCACGTCCCTTCCATACCCGGCATCGAAAGTACCAATTGATAAAGACCGTCAGATACATTTAGACCAAAAATCGCAATCGCCCAGATGCAGGTGATTGGTTAAAAAGTATAGTGATGTGATAGATAGTTGTGTTGATTTTTTATCGTCGTTCAGT
>DOOY01000096.1 GCA_003514765.1 Nitrosomonas sp.
TGGTGCCGAGGGGGGGAATCGAACCCCCATGATGTCACCATCGCGGGATTTTGAGTCCCGTGCGTCTACCAATTCCGCCACCTCGGCATACTGACTCTGGCACTGCATGCCAGTTTCATGATACAAAAAAACGCAATTATCACTGAATTTATCTTTCACAGCAAGTTGCATCGTAATAATCGGAGCCAACAGTATATAATTCCGTCTTTTGAATGCATTTTTAATAAAACTCTAATCGAATTTCCCGTTTTTTTGTTCAGGTAACTATCCGTCTTCACTCTCGTCTAACAAGCCATGACAACTATGATACTGCCTCTTCAGAGCTTGTATTCAAGCTGAATTATATGAAGACAAAGGATTTTGATTTTGATTTGCCGCCTGCGCTTATCGCAAAATATCCGACAGAACAACGTACCAGCAGCCGACTGCTTTATCTGGACAGCGCCCAGAACCGGCATCATGATGCACATTTCATGAATTTGCCGGATTATCTGCGACCGGGAGACGTCATGGTATTTAATGATACGCGTGTGATCAAGGCACGGTTGTTTGGGCAGAAAGACAGTGGTGGAAAAATTGAAGTGATGATTGAACGAATACTGGATGAACATCGTGTACAAGCGTCAATTCGCGCCAGTCATGCACCCAAACCAGGCAGTAAGCTGTTGCTGGCGGATAACATCACGGCAATTGTCGCCGAACATAAAGACAGCTTTTATATACTGCGTTTCGAACATGAAAAATCCATTTACGAACTGCTTGAATATTACGGTCAATTACCGTTGCCGCCTTATATAGACCGCGCGGTATCGGCTGCAGATGAGTCACGATATCAAACGGTTTATGCAAAAAATGCAGGCGCGGTAGCTGCCCCAACTGCCGGTCTGCATTTTGATGATGACTTACTGGGTCAGTTAAAAACAATGGGGGTTGATATTGTTTATGTGACTTTACATGTGGGAGCCGGTACATTTCAGCCAGTACGCGTAGAAAATATTGCCGACCATGCCATGCACAGCGAGTTGTTTCACATCCCGGAAGAAACGGTCAAAGCGATCGAACAAGCCAAAAAAACAGGCAACCGCATTATGGCAGTGGGCACGACATCGCTGCGTGCGCTGGAAGCTTCGGCAGCGCAAAATCAAGGTAAATTAGCCGCCGGTTTAAGCGAAACCAGTATTTTTATCACGCCGGGTTATCGATTTCAGATTGCCGAGTGTTTGCTAACCAATTTCCATTTGCCGCGTTCTACGTTATTGATGCTGGTTGCTGCGTTTGGCGGAATGGAAAATATACGCGCCGCCTATCAACATGCCATCGCTAAAAAATATCGATTTTTCAGTTATGGCGACGCCATGCTTATTGAGAAAAAGTCATGAAATTTGAATTACAGGGCACAGATCACGCCGCCCGGCGCGGCACATTGACGCTGGCGCATGGTCAGGTGGAAACGCCCACTTTTATGCCGGTAGGCACCTATGGCGCAGTCAAAGGTATGTCGCCGGCGATGTTACAGGGAATTCATGCACAAATTATTCTGGGTAATACTTTTCATTTATGGTTACGTCCCGGTTTAGAGGTCATTGAAGCGCATGCCGGGTTACATGGCTTCATGAACTGGCAAGGACCGATTCTGACGGATTCCGGCGGATTTCAGGTATACAGCCTCGGCGATTTGCGCAAAATTACTGAAGAAGGCGTAAAATTCAGTTCACCGGTAAATGGCGACTGCTGCTTTCTGACCCCGGAAGAATCAATGCGTATTCAACGTATATTAAATTCGGATATCGTAATGATATTCGATGAATGCACACCTTATCCGGCAGATGAAGCAACGACAATGTCTTCCATGCAACTTAGCCTGCGTTGGGCCGAGCGCTCCAAACAGGCGCATGACGACAACCCCAATGCATTGTTCGGCATCGTACAAGGCGGCATGTACGAAAGCCTGCGCGATCAATCGCTGGCCGGATTGATGGCAATCGGTTTCGATGGTTATGCGATAGGCGGTCTCTCCGTCGGCGAACCCAAGACCGAGATGCGACGCATTCTCGAACATACGGCCCCGTTACTGCCTGCCGACAAACCGCGTTACCTGATGGGTGTCGGCACACCGGCTGATCTTGTGCATGCAGTCACACAGGGAATAGACATGTTTGATTGCGTGCTGCCAACACGCAATGCGCGGAATGGCTGGCTGTATACACGCCAGGGCATCCTCAAGCTGCGCAACAGCCGGTACCGGATGGATACCGCACCTCCGGATGCACATTGCCCGTGTTATACCTGTCGTAATTTTACCCGCGCTTATCTGCATCATCTGCAACGCATTAATGAAATGCTCGGTGCACAACTGAACACAATACATAATCTGTTTTATTATCAGCAATTAATGGCTGAAATACGCAGTGCAATTGAACAAAATCAACTGAGTGAGTTTATACAAAAATTTACAAGGGAATTTCAGTGATATGGCCGCGTCATGCTAATATGTGCACTTTTTAATTAATTGTTCCTGGAGAAATATCATGCTGATTAGTGATGCATACGCACAAGCTGCCGAATCTGGACAAGCTGAAGCAGGCTGGGCGAATCTCATTTTGTTAATAGGTATTTTTGTTATTTTCTGGCTTTTACTGATTCGTCCGCAAGCCAGACGTGCAAAAGAACATAAACAAATGGTCGAAAACCTGCAAAGAGGTGACGAAGTGATTACCAACGGCGGCATTCTGGGTTTAATCCTCAATGTCAGCGAAAGCTATGTGGTTGTCGAAATTGCACCCAGCCTTGAAGTGATCGTACTTAAATCTTCTGTTCAAACGCTGTTGCCAAAAGGTACTCTAAAAAGCATCGAACCATCCAAAAATGTCAGGCAGCCTAAGAATAAGTCCACCAAAGCCGCATCTACACCGACTCAGGAAAGTAAAGGGGTTGAGAACAAAGACACAGACACCACATCGGACAGTGCAGCGGACGGTGACAAGGATGACAGCGTCAAACCGGGTGACAAAAGTTAAAATACATAACTACAAATAGTGATAACCACATTCAATACAATCACCTACTGATTTTTTTATTTTTCAAATTATTTACTGAATAATCATGAACCGCTATGCGCTTTGGAAATACCTGATTATTGCGGTTTCCTTATTACTTGGACTGCTCTACACCCTGCCGAATTTTTTCGGTGAATCGCCTGCCGTACAGATTTCTCCACTCAGAATGACAACCCAGGCTGACACCGGTTTGCTGCAGCGGGTTGAAGATACACTGAAAAGGGCGAATATCGGCAGTGACGGCCTTTTTCTGGAAGAAGGCAGCATCAAGGTGCGTTTTGAAGATACAGACACACAGATCAAAGCGAAAGACTTATTGCAATCAACATTGGGCGACGAATATATGGTCGCGCTTAACCTGTTGCCCAACTCGCCGCAGTGGCTGACTGACCTGGGCGCATTGCCCATGTATCTGGGGCTTGACTTACGTGGCGGGGTACATTTCATGCTTGAAGTCGATATGGAAGGCGCTGTCAGTAAATCGCTGGATCGCCATAGCTCGGATATCCGCAGCACGCTGCGTGAAAAAAGAATTCCTTATACAGGTGTTGAAAAACTGGGAGAAACACTCACCATCAAGTTTCGCGACGCCGAATCACGCACGCAAGCCTTAAACGAATTAAAAACTGATTATGAAGATCTTCAATTTAAAGAAGAACAAGCAAGTAATCGCTTTCATCTGGTTGCGTCTATCAAACCTGATGCACTGATCCAGATGCAGGATTCCACGGTTCAGCAAAACATTACAACGTTGCGTAACCGTGTCAATGAGCTCGGAGTTGCCGAACCGATTATTCAAAAAGCCGGTGCAGACCGGGTGATTGTTCAGTTGCCCGGTGTGCAGGATACGGCCAAAGCGAAGGAGATCCTCGGACGCACGGCAACACTTGAAATCCGCATGGTTGATGACGAACGCGATCTGGATGCCGCCCTGCAAGGCCAGATACCGTTTGGAACCGAGCTGTACGAAGAACGTGGTGGCGGCCCGTTACTGGTCAAAAAACAGGTGCTATTAACCGGTGAACGTATTACCGATGCACAACCCGGCTTTAACGAAGACAATCAACCTGCGGTACATATCAGACTGGACAACAATGGATCTCAAATATTCAGAAAACTGACACGTGAAAATGTGGGCAGACGCATGGCGATTCTACTCATTGAACGCAATCAGACTGAAGTCGTCACTGCACCTGTTATTCGTGAAGAAATCGGTGGTGGACGTGTGCAGATCAGTGGCCGTATGAGCACGATAGAGGCGCGTGATGTATCACTGTTGTTGCGCGCGGGCGCACTGGCCGCACCGATGGATATTATCGAAGAACGTACTGTCGGCCCAAGCCTCGGAGCCGATAATATTTCCAGAGGCTTTAACTCTACGCTGTATGGCTTTTTGGCAGTCGCCATTTTCATCGCGATCTATTACATGTCGTTCGGTGTCATTTCAGTGCTCACACTCAGCTTAAACTTGCTGCTGCTGGTGGGCTTGTTGTCTATTTTACAAGCAACACTGACATTGCCCGGCATGGCCGCGCTGGCACTGACTGTCGGCATGGCAATTGACGCCAATGTGCTGATTAATGAGCGAATACGGGACGAGCTGCGCGCCGGTGTTTCGCCGCAGCTTGCCATCAGCACCGGATATGAACGCGCAACCGGCACGATTCTGGATTCGAATATCACCACGCTCATTGCCGGCATCGCGCTTTTCGCATTTGGATCGGGGCCGGTTAAAGGTTTTGCCGTAGTACTCTGCCTGGGCATTCTGACCTCAGTATTTACAGCGATCTTTGTATCGCGCGGCATGGTTAATTTCATGTATGGCAGCCGCCGCAGACTGGAAGTTGTCCCTATTGGCAAAATCTGGATTCCGGAAAATGAAAGTGCCCGAAAGCAATTTAGATACGAAATTGCCAGTCCATCAGATGCTTCATCTGAAGACGATGCATCTGATGCAGAAGAATCCGAAATTGAGAAAAAAAGAGAGAAAACAGACACGCAACCTGTAACCACGGAAACGGAGACGTTTCAGGAGGAAAGTCAGCCAGCAGCTCGTGAAAATAATACCCAGTCCGAATCATCGGCAACACCGCAAAACACACCAGCCAAAACACGTAATAAACGAAAATCGGCTGCACGAAAATCAAAGAAAAAATAACTTGCCCGAAAGAACCCATCCAAGGATATAGCAAAGGAATTAACAATGGAATTTTTTAGATTTAGCCGCGACATCCCCTTCATGAGCTGGAAACGGGTTGCGGCTGTGATCTCACTCGTAACTTTTATTCTCTCCGTCTTTTTTATTACTACAAGAGGACTAAATTTGGGTGTTGATTTCACAGGTGGTACGGTTCTTGAAATCAGTTACGAACAGACAGCTGATTTAAACAAAATCAGAAATGTGCTGGCCGGTTTGAATATGACAGATGTAACGGTACAGAATTTCGGCACTTCACGCGATGTGATGATTCGACTGCCGGTAATGCCGGAATACTCCAGCGCGCAGTTATCCGAGACGGTACTGGATGCATTGCGCCAGGCTGATAATACAGTCGAAATGCGCCGCGTTGAATTTGTCGGCCCTCAAGTCGGTAAGGAATTGTTGGAAAATGGCGCGCTTGCCCTGTTATTTGTTTCGCTCGGGATTGTGGCCTATTTGGCGGTACGTTTTGAGTGGAAATTCGGCATAGCAGGCATCGTCGCCAATCTGCACGACGTGATCATTATTTTGGGTTTTTTTGCATTCTTTCAGTGGGAATTTTCATTGACAGTGCTGGCTGCAGTATTGGCTATTCTGGGTTATTCAGTGAATGAATCGGTGGTTATCTTTGACCGGATTCGTGAAAACTTCCGTAAGCTGCGAAAAGTCTCTGTAGATAAAGTCATCAATAATGCGATAACACGCACCATGGCACGTACGATAATGACACACGGCAGTACTCAGATGGTCGTGATTTCCATGCTGCTATTCGGCGGCGAAGTTTTATTTTATTTTGCACTTGCATTGACCATAGGCATTTGGTTTGGCATTTATTCTTCCATCATGGTTGCCAGTCCGATATTAATGCTGCTGGGCGTTAAACGTGAAGATCTGGTGAAACTGGAAGAAAAAAAACCCGAAAACGATGGCGCCGTTGTCTAAGCCGCCATAATTACATGCTACAGGATGGACCGGTTTGATCGCGGAAATTATTGAGTGGATTGTCAATACTGTCAGTAGCTTGGGCTATCCGGGCGTTTTTATCCTCATGTTGCTTGAATCCAGCTTCGTGCCTTTTCCAAGTGAAGTGATCATGATTCCCGCCGGATACCTCGCCTCAAAGGGCGAGATGCAAATTATCATCGTAGTTCTTTGCGGCATTTTCGGCAGTCTGTTTGGCGCGCTGATTAATTATTATCTGGCAATATGGCTCGGACGACCGTTTTTACTGCACTATGGAAAATATGTCATGTTTAATGAAATTCATTTACAAAAAATGGAGATATTCTTTCACCGTCATGGTCATATTTCCACTTTCACCGGCCGCCTGATACCGATGGTGCGTCAATATATTTCCATTCCGGCCGGTCTTGCACGCATGAATCTGCCCAAGTTTTGCTTTTACACCAGTC
>DOOY01000342.1 GCA_003514765.1 Nitrosomonas sp.
TATATTTTTATGACAATTATGTGACATCAATTACTCTGTTCCTCACAGCGCATATACGTTCAAACCGGATAAGTACGATATGTCATAAAAACAATTGGCTGTAAAAAAGTGAGAAGTTAACTTTGTTAAACTGTTGCGGCGTGAGAATCGAGGGATTATTTCAAATTCATGCAATTGGCATAGTAAGTCACGGTTGCAGGCCAGTCTGAAAAAATACCGGTGATGCCGACGTCTTTCGCCAACACATGCAAGGCATTCAACATATCGCCATCGTTGTTGATGATATTGTCAGGATCCGCAGGATTCGGGTTTTGACCATTCAGTGTCTGAAAATACCAACCGCCTCCGCTTGTCAACGGACCGTCACGTTCGAAAGTCCAGGTGACAATATCCAAACCAGCATCTTTGGCTGACTTTGCATAGCGTGAGGGAACAATATCCCCGCCTTCGATTTCCAGCAACATCCACATGGGTGGCGCAATAATCTGCACCCCTTCACCGATCAGTTGTTCCATAGAAGGCGACCAGGTTGCGGGATTGCGATGATCAAAGGCCGGGTCGGCGTAACGGCCATCGAGATAAACCGCCTGTTTGCCAAAATCCGGTTCGTTTTGAATCCAGTACAGCACATCGTTAATATTGAATGACTGCACCCATACTTTTGAGGCTCGCACACCGGCTTCCCTGTATTCTTCAATCATTTTTTTGGCGTAATCTTCCTGGGAAAATTTGTCGAAGGGCATCGGAATACTTGGTGGCTTCAGTTCCGGGGTCATTTTTACGCCCAACTTCTTGAACAGCGCGATACTTTCCTTGTGGGTTAATAAAGTGCCGCGCGTAGTATAAAGATCCATTCTCCAGTCAGCCGTGCCTTTCATATAGTCGGCAACTGTTGCTGCACGCGGATTGGGAGCATCCATTTTACCTTTGAGCGATTTGAATTCGGCCAGCGTGATGTCGCTGGTGCAGCATTGTGCGCTGGCAGGAGTGATCAAATTGCCATCCGCATCAAAAATAGCTGGCTGAAACGGTGCAGTGCATTTTTCAGCCAGTTCCGTTTCCAGAATATTGGTTGTGGTATGCAGATCGCATTGTGAATGACGGCAAACCAGTTCCCTATCCTGGGTGAAAGTCACATCACACTCGATAATACCGGCGCCCATTCTAGCAGCGGCTTCATATGATTCCAGGGTATGTTCAGGAAACATTAATGGAGCGCCACGGTGGCCGATGGAAAAGTCGGTGCGCTTAAATGGATCGACTAAATCGACTGTGCAGCTTTCCAGCTTCTTTTTCAATAGACCTGAATCCATATCACGGATCAAATACAGAAGGCGAGCATCTGACTGCAAGCGGCTTACCGGCTTTTTCTCGTAACGTTTCACTGAAACACCGTCTGTCACATGCAAACTGGCACAGCCAGTTAGAAATAACAGCATAATAATTGCAACCGCAGTGAACACAATAAAATGATTACCAGACTGAACAGGTTTATAAAGACTTTTCTGGAAGGTCAATGTTTTTTTGTAGTTTATCAAATTGGCGAAACTAATGGACAGCAACCAGGGTGATCACACCCGCTGTAAGTAAGTAATACAACGTTGGAATACTGGTCATACGAATAATTTTCCCTTCACGCCCTAACAAACCCACTGTTGCTGACGCAGCGACCACATTATGAATGGCAATCATATTGCCCGCTGCGGCGCCAACTGCTTGCGCGGCAACCAGCAAAGCGCCCGATACCCCAATCAACTGCGCCGTATCAAACTGCAATTGCACCAGCATCAAATTGGATACCGTATTGGAACCAGCGATAAACGCACCCAACGCACCTACTGTCGGAGCAAAGAACGGATAAAAATCGCCTATAGAGCCGGCGACAAGCTGCGCCATGACTTGTGGCATGGGAGGCAGCTCTGCCAGATTGACGTCAGAATTAATCAAAATACGCACCATCGGCAGGGTGAACACCAGCACAAATCCTGCACCGAGCAGGGTTTGCGTGGATTCTTTCAATGCAGCTTTGAATGCCGGAAATTGCACGCGGTGAAGGAAACATGTTGCCAACACAACCAGAATCATGATACCACCCGGTAAATAGAGAAACTGGATGTTTCCTGAAATATCCTGTTCACCGAGTATGCCAACCCAGTCCAGTGTCAGATAGTTGCTCAGAAACACTTTCACATCTGCGTTGATGCGAGACAGCACCAGTATAAGAGCCAATAACACATAAGGCAGCCATGCCAATCCGATAGAAACCGGTGAATGGGCAGTCAGATTCTCCAGTCTGATTTCGATGCTGCCCATCCACTCCGACGGCCAATCTTTTGCAGCAGAAAAATTCCATTGTTGTTCAGGCACCAGAAAACCCGACCGGGCAGCAGGCACGACAATCAGGAGCCCGACCAACGCACCGGTCAAGGATGGGAATTCAGGCCCCAGAAACACACCAGCAAGTGCGTAGGGAATGACAAATGCAGATCCGGCAAAAAAAGCGAATGGCGCGATTGCCAGCCCTTCTGACCAGGATTTATTGCAGCCGAAAAAGCGCGTCAGCATCATACACATGAGCAGCGGCATCAACACCCCAATTATTGCATGGATTATAGCGACTTCTGCTGTGACCAGACGGTAGAATGCCTCCCAACTGGAACCTTCGGCTATCAGCTTTTCAGAGATATCGTCTTTGTCTAGTCCACCGGCAACGCCAACAACAATCGGCGTGCCCACTGCGCCAAATGATACCGGCGTGGACTGCACCATCATACCAACCATCACTGCGGCCATTGCTGGAAAACCAAG
>DOOY01000099.1 GCA_003514765.1 Nitrosomonas sp.
GACAGCAGTGGGGGCGAATATGACAACATGATGATTGCCGCACAAACACAGCGATTCGCGCATGTGCTCGGCACAAAGGATGTGCAGATCAGTTATATTCCGCGAGCAGGTCATTTTCCAGCGACGGACAATCCGGATTGTGTGACCGTGCGATCATCAGTTTTATCCGCCGTGTTGCGGGCCATCAGGCACTCACTGACGTTTATATTGGCAATCACGGCATCTGGAAAGGTGATGAGCGTCAGATGATTCAGGAACTGCGCGTTTTGCATGGTTTCGCAGAGTAGTCGCCATAATTAATATGCAGTAAAAAATATTATGAAAACAATTTTGCTTGAATCTGACCTGATCTGCCCGCTGTGCGGCTTTATTAAAAAGGAGCGCATGCCCACGGATGCCTGTTTGTACTTCTATGAATGTACAAATTGTCACTCGTTGTTACGGCCTAAGTCAGGTGATTGCTGTGTTTTTTGCTCATATGGAACCGTTGCCTGTCCACCAAGGCAGGCTGAACTTGACTGTTGCGGTCAACGTAATTTTCATGATTCTGCGAATAATAAGTGATGGTATGAAACGTGAATTAACCAGCAGGTTTTTAACATGTTCATAATGACATTATGAATAACCACTTAAATACGCAGGCTTGGCTGAAGGAACATGGTGACTACCTGTATAGCTATGCATTTTCAAAGGTCAAGGATAAGCATGCCGCCGAAGACCTGGTGCAGGAAACATTGCTTGCAGCACTTGTGGCACAAAATAGTTTTGCCAATCAATCCACCATTCGTACCTGGTTGACCGGGATACTCAAGCACAAGATAGTTGATCATTTCCGGCGGCAAGGGCGCGTAGTTGCCATCGGTGCTCTGGTTGATCAGGATAACGAAGATAATTTGGAATATTTTTTTAAAACCAATGGCAGTTGGATTGAGAAACCGGATACATTTCCCAGTCCCGAATCAGTATTCCAACAAAAGGAATTCTGGGAAATATTCCAGAAATGTTTATCTGAACTAAAATCCAGGCAGGCGGAAATATTTATTGCCAAGGAAATGCATGACATGAGTAACGGGGATATTTGTAAGCATTTCTTGATCACACCGACCAATGCCTGGGTCATCATGCATCGTGCCCGGTTATCGCTGATTAAATGTCTAAAGATCCACTGGAAAGATTGATCGCTGGAAAATATATGTTGAATTGTAAACAAGCCAGTCAGTTGGCTTCACGCGCAATGGATGAAAAGCTGTCATTTTGGGGAAAAAGCATGTTAGCAATGCATTTGTTGTTATGCCGCAGCTGCTCTAATTTCACGCGACAGCTTGATTTCTTAAGGGCTGTGTCACGCCGTTCTGTAACCCATCTGGATTTTCGATTAACGCGCGAAGCCAGACAGCGGATAGCCAATGCTTTGCAGGATAGGCAAACGGATAAATAATCGTATTGATATTTTGACTTTGTGCCATAAAACATTGTGGTATGGATAAGCTGTTGTGCTGGATTGTAATTTGCATGCCTGTTGCGTCATGGGCGGAAAGCGGACGTGTCGATATTGCCCGTTTTTCCCAAGGCGATCTCAGCGGATGGCAGTCAAAAGTGTTTGCCGGTGAAACATTCTATGTCCTCGAACGTGAAGCAGAGCGAATGGTTTTGCGTGCCGACAGTAGTGCAGCAGCGTCTGGATTATATCGTGAGGTCAGTATCGATCTGAATAAAACGCCCATACTCAACTGGGACTGGAAAGTGGATAACATTCTGACGGGTAACGACGAACGCACCAAAGCCGGTGATGATTATCCAGCACGCATCTACGTTGTCTTTTCCGGCGGAGTCATGTTCTGGCGTACACGTGCGATTAACTATGTTTGGTCGAATAAGCAGCCTGTTGATAGCAACTGGTTCAACGCCTTCACGAAAAATGCAGGCATGATCGCCATACAGTCAGGATCTGGCCATATCGGTCGCTGGATGAATGAAAGCCGCAATGTGCTTGCCGATTATCGGCGCTTATTTGGGGAAGAGCCCGGTGCGGTCGATGCCGTAGCAATTATGACCGACACCGACAATACCGGCGGCACCGCAACGGCATGGTATGGAGATATCTGGTTTGCCGCGCAATGACCGGTATACAGTCATGCCGCCCTACCGCAAAGACATGCCTGTTGAGAAGCAAGTGACTCACATATAAGCTGATCTGGGTCAGTAGTTTCAACCGGAATGGTGAAAGAACGGATTTTTGTCACCAACTGAATAACAGCTTAACGCTATGAACTCGATCATTGACAGCACACCTTAAGGATGATTCGCACGGTTAATTAAATATTTTTTTAAATAGCAAAGCAGAGCACATGATTGATCATAAGATACCAAATATAAAAAGGAAAATACTGTGAAACTACGTTGGTGGATACTCATTTTGCTCGGTTTGATGATTGGATTGTTTTTTGCATTCGACCTGCATCATTTTTTTAGCTTGGAAACACTCAAGACAAGGCATGAAGAATTACTGCAGTTTTATCAGACACAGCCTTTCTTGATTGTTGGCGTATATTCGGCTGTTTACATTGTTATGGCGGCGCTTTCTCTGCCCGGTGCTACTGTGATGACGCTTGCAGGTGGTGCCATGTTTGGATTATGGGTTGGGGTGCCGGTGGTGCTGATTTCTGCCACAATTGGCGCAACCTTGGCTTTCTGGGTGGCGCGTTATGTTCTGCGCGATACAGTGGAGCGCCGTTTTGGCGATCGTTTGACAACCATCAACAAAGGATTGGAACGGGATGGGGCGTTTTATTTGTTTTCTCTGCGCCTGGTGCCTGCTTTTCCCTTTTTTCTCATCAATCTCCTGATGGGATTGACTGCTATCCGCAGCATCACCTTTTTCTGGGCCAGTTTATTCGGCATGCTGGCTGGTACGACGGTATATGTCAATGCGGGTACTCAATTGGCGGCCATTTCCAGCTTGTCTGATATTTTATCGCCTGAGTTGATTGGGTCGTTTATTTTACTGGCCGCATTTCCATGGCTGGCGCGCTGGAGTATTGGTATTGTCAAGAGACGGCGTCTTTATGCGCGTTGGCCTAAACCAGCCCGGTTTGACCGTAATCTGGTGGTGATAGGAGCCGGTGCTGCAGGATTGGTCACCGCCTATATCGCAGCGGCTACACGCGCAAAAGTAACACTGATTGAAGGCCACAAAATGGGCGGCGATTGTCTTAATTACGGTTGCGTGCCGTCCAAAGCGCTGATTCGTTCAGCTGGTTTTATCAATCAAGTGCGTCATTCCAAATCATTGGGTGTAGCAGAAGCAAATCTAAATTATGACTTTGCCGATGTGATGGCACGTGTTCACCGGGTCGTTAAAGCGGTGGAGCCGCATGACTCGATAGAACGTTATACGCAACTGGGCGTGGAAGTATTGCAAGGTGATGCACGTATCACTTCTCCCTGGACAGTCGAAGTGAACGGACAAATCCTGACAACGCGGGCCATCGTTATTGCAACGGGGGCGCGTCCTGCTGTGCCGGAAATACCGGGACTGGACGCTGTTCGTTATTACACATCCGATACTATCTGGTCGTTGACAGAACGCCCTGAGCGATTGGTTGTACTCGGTGGCGGTCCCATTGGTTGCGAAATGGCGCAGGCTTTCGCCCGTCTCGGCTGTCAGGTAACACAGGTGGAACGAGGAGACTTGATGATGCGCGAAGACACAGATGCAGTGACACTGGTTAAAGCGGCATTGCAGGATGACGGCGTGCGCATCTTAACGCAGGTTGAAGCTGTGCGTTGCGAAGCAGAAGATGGCACACAGCGTTTAATTGTCCGCCATGAAGATGGTGACGAAGAAGCACTGCCGTTTGACGCGTTGTTATGCGCCGTCGGCAGGGTGCCGCGTACCGAAGGTTTTGGCCTGGAAGCGTTGGGCATCCCGGTTACATCGAGACGGACAATAGAAACCAATGCCTGGCTGCAGACAATTTATCCCAATATCTACGCATGCGGCGATGTAGCCGGGCCGTTTCAGTTTACCCATACAGCAGGACATCAAGCCTGGTATGCGTCGGTCAACGCACTGTTTGGACGTTTGAAACGCTTCAAGGCGGATTATTCCGTGATTCCATGGACGACATTTACAAGCCCGGAAATTGCCCGGGTGGGTCTTTCGGAAGGGGAAGCCAAGACGCGTGGTACTGCATATGAGGTAACGCGTTATGACCTGAATGATCTTGATCGCGCCATAGCTGATGAAGCTGCGCACGGATTTGTAAAAGTGCTGACGGTGCCGGGCAAGGACCGTATTTTGGGCGTGACCATAGCAAGTGAGCATGCCAGTGACTTGCTGGCGGAATTTGTGCTGGCGATGAAACATGGTCTGGGTCTAAATAAAATCCTGGGCACGATACATACCTATCCTACCTGGTCGGAAGCGAATAAATATGCAGCGGGAGAATGGAAGCGCGCGCATGTTCCACAGCAATTGCTGACCTGGGTGGAGAAATATCATAGGTATCGAAGAGGTGGGGAATGAGATTTCTTAAAGCATATATTTTTGCAGTGTTTGGTTGTGATGGCAGCAAATGCAAACTTGTTTCAACCAGCGATGTCAAATAAGCCATCTAATAAAAAGTGAATAAGGCATAATTGCAGTCGGTAACTTGGGAAAAAGCGACAGCCCGGGAATGAAATTTTTTCGGACGGCTCTCCAAAGGATGGCATACCATCACTTGACAACCCCACGTTTGTCAAAGCTGGTGCTGAATGGACAGGCCAAAGCCTATCCATTTGTAGCGCTTGCCAAACAAACGGGTGAGGTCAATGATATGCTCGGCAAACATCCGGTTCAAGTCCGGTAGACCATAACCATAAATCAGCCGAGATTTTTGATGCAGATGGAAAACCGTTGCCCGGCGTCGTTTTATTCTGGTTTGCGTGGTATGCATTCCATCCACAGACCGGCATCTACCGGGCGAAATGATTTGGTTTGAAACATGGCTGCCCAGGCTTATAGTTAACCTTGGTAACAGATTAATTTAATGAGAGTCGCATTTGTATTCACGTCTTTGCTGAGTCTAGTTATGATCGTTACACTCAGTTTCTTTTGGCCAGAAACTGGAACGGTTTTGCTATTGCTGGTTGTGCCTTTAATCGTTACCGGCTGCTTTGATATGGTGCAGACGAAACATTCGCTCAGGCGCAATTTTCCGTTAATTGGCCGCGGCCGCTGGCTAATGGAGTTTGCCCGGCCATTTATACGGCAGTACTTTATTGAGTCTGATATGGACGGTGCGCCAATTAATCGCATGTTTCGTTCGGTCGTATACCAGCGCGCCAAATGCAATCTGGACACAAATCCTTACGGTACAAAAATTGACACATACCGTCAGGGTTATGAATGGTTTGCGCATTCGATAGCAGCTTTTCATTCAAAGCATGAAAATCCTGACCCGAGGGTAGTCATTGGAGGAGCGGACTGTAAACAACCTTACAATGCCAGTGTGTTGAATATTTCGGCAATGAGTTTTGGCGCCTTGAGTAATAACGCTATTGGTGCGCTGAACAAAGGCGCTAAATTGGGAAGCTTTGCACATAACACCGGAGAAGGCGGTGTTACCTGCTTTCATCTGGCGCATAACGGCGATTTAATCTGGCAGATTGGAACCGGTTATTTTGGTTGTCGTACCGAGACGGGGTTTTTTTGTGAAAAGAAATTTACCGAAACCGCTGCACATGAAACTATTAAAATGATTGAAATCAAATTGTCCCAAGGTGCAAAACCCGGTCATGGCGGTATTTTACCGGCGGCGAAGAATACGCCGGAGATTGCCAGTATTCGTGGTGTGAAACCTTACGTGGCAATCGTTTCCCCGCCAGCGCATACCGCTTTTTCAAATCCGGTTGAAATGATGCTTTTTATCCAGAAATTACGGGATTTGTCGAAAGGAAAGCCGGTCGGTTTTAAGCTGTGTGTCGGCAGACCCAGTGAATTTGTCGCATTATGTAAGGCAATGGTCAAAACCGGGATCAGACCAGATTTTATCACCGTAGATGGCGCAGAAGGTGGAACTGGCGCCGCACCGCTCGAATTCAGTAATTCCGTAGGCATGCCATTAAGAGACGGGTTGCGATTTGTGTGTGATGTTTTGACAGGTTTTAATTTAAAAAAAGATGTCAAAGTGATTGCTGTTGGAAAGATATTCACCGGTTTTCATATGGCCCGGTTGATAAGCATCGGCGCGGATTTGTGTTGCAGCGCGCGGGGAATGATGCTGGCGCTGGGCTGCGTGCAGTCTTTAATCTGTAATACCAATGCATGTCCTACCGGTGTGGCGACCCAGAATGCCGGATTGGTCAAAGGACTGGCTGTCGCGGACAAATCGCAAAGAGTCGCAAACTTCCACCGGGAAACGGTTAAGGCTTTGATGGAGATCATAGCTTCGGCGGGTCTCAGTGACGCAACACAGGTCAATCGAACACATGTATTCAGACGCGTAGATCAGACTTGCATTAAACGATACGATGAACTGTTCCCGTATCTCACACCGGGATGCTTGCTGGAGGAACCCTATCCAGCGTATCTGGAAAAAGATGTCAAAGAGGCATCGGCCGATAGTTTTTGTCCTGAGAAGCATATTGCCAGTTGTGACGAAGGACTGATCGTCATTCATTAAAAAA
>DOOY01000244.1 GCA_003514765.1 Nitrosomonas sp.
GAAACCGCCCATCTGGCCCGGCAATCCGGCGCACGGGTAGTATTTGAACCGATTAATCAAATCGGACGCGCACGCAACACCGGCGCCGCAGCCGCGACGGGTGACTGGTTCTTGTTTGTCGATGCGGATAGTCTACTGAATCCCGGTATGATTGCTGATATTCTGCACCTGATTGATTCCGGCAAATATGTCGGCTGCGGCAGTGTAATGCAAATGCCGAATTCTCCCTGGTGGGGTACGGTAATTTTAAAAGCCTGGACCGCTGTTTCCGTCACATTCCGTTGGGCATCTGGCGCACTGGTCGTTTGCCGCGCGGATGCATTCCGGGCCGTCGGTGGATTCAATCAGGATTTATACGCAACCGACGAAATTGGTCTGAGTCATTCGTTGAAAAAATGGGGTCGCAAACACGGTCTTAAATTCACGATTCTGGCAAGGCACCCACTCGTCACGTCCGCACGCAAGCTTGAATTGTATTCAGGCCGTGAAATAGCCGGTCAATTTTTGCAAGTTCTTTTGAGTCCGCGCAAAGCATTACAAGACAAAAAGAAATTGCCTGTCTGGTACGATGGGCGGCGCTGATAATCAATCCATTCACAAGCAATATTGCAACTGCAGTCCATTTCAGGATTGAAATATCCAATTAATCATTTGTACTAAACTTAATTCATAACGCATGTTATCAACCATACTGTTCATCTGGCTCAAGTTCTTTGCCTGCGCCGTATTAATAGGTATCGCCGGGACAAAACTTACCCGGTATGCCGACATCATTGCCGATAAAACAGGACTTTCAGGTAGCTGGATCGGTCTTATTTTGTTGTCTACAGTAACATCCCTGCCTGAATTAATCACCGGCATCAGTGCATTAACCCTGGCCGATGTACCCGATATCGCTGCAGGCAGCATTATGGGCAGTTGTGTTTTCAATCTGGTCATTCTGGTGATACTGGATTACCTGCTGCGCGGACAATCCATTTATCACCGCGCCAGTTTGAATCATGTGCTCTCTGCCGCGTTTAGTGTCGTGCTGATCGCTTTTGCCGGACTCAGCATTCTATTGTCCAGCCTGTCTTTCACCCTGGATTTTGCTTTTGTCGGTGCGTATACGCCGATTATTATCCTGTGTTATCTGGCCGCCATGCGTGCATTATTTGTTCATGAACATTCCCAAATAGAGCAGTCTGTCAAACAAGTCGCCAGCCGTTACCCGGACGTTACTATAACCCGGGCATACACCGGCTACCTGCTGGCCGCACTGGTTGTGGTTTTAGCCGGTATTTATCTGCCTTTTGCCAGCGCGCAACTGGCCGAGGCAATGGGGTGGAACAATACCTTTGTCGGCACACTGTTTGTCGCTATCGCCACATCACTGCCGGAACTTGCCGTAACAGTCGCCGCCGTGCGCATTAATGCGCTGGACATGGCGCTTGCCAATCTGTTGGGCAGTAATCTGTTTAATATTGCCATTCTGGCGATCAATGATGTCATTTTTTTGAAAGGAGCGCTTTTTTCCTATATTTCACCGATACATGCCGTTTCAGCTTTTTCGGCCGCTGTCATGACAGGGATTGTTATGATCGGTCTGATTTATCGGCCCAGAGCCCGTGTATTTATGAATATCGGCTGGGTCAGTCTGAGTCTGCTGGCGCTTTATCTCTTTAACACTTATGTACTGTATATACATAATTGATAGACTCTGAAAAAACGTAACCGCCAGGAGCGCCAACTGGTTAATTTCGGTCTATGCCTATTTCCTGTCATTCAACGACCAGTCATAATCAAGGTAGCGCGCCCTGACACCCCCAGCCATGACCACCTGCCTGGCCTGTTCACTATCGGTCAAGCTGTCCGCATAATGCGCAAAAAACATATCTAAAGAATGCCAGCCGCCCCAGCCACTTTCAAAATCCTGGGCATACCAGTCAAAAATTTTTGAAACTTCAAGCCTGTCTGTTGATGCGTTATAACGGTTACGCGTGCGGTCTTCAAGGAAAGCTTTAGTCACTGTTTCCAGTTGTTGTTCCAGTTTGTCACCGGTAAACGCTTCATTCAACAGCGCCGGGCAGCCGATTGAGGCGCAATTGACAGTGAAATGGATACGTGGTTCGTTGTAATCGCCAGGCTTACGGATCATGCCATGTTCAATATCATCAAGTGAGCGTATTTTGCCAAGCAGCGACACAAAATCTTTTTTCCACGGACTCTGAAATAATGATCCCAGATCTTTGATCGAATCGAGCTTCGGGTAACGCGTCAAAATCAACTCGACGGTATAGGCGTTATAGGCGTTAATCAAAAAAGCCAGCCGCTCATCCTGTGGCCACCTGGCAAATTCGCTGTACGCAACAGCGGATAACCGGGATAAATAACTGCGCAATTCATTTCGGTTTTTCAGGAACGCATGATAGTCGACCTCGCTGGCCTGTCCTTGCCGAATCATATGCACATGTTTGTGTAAAAGTCCGTCCCAGATACTATGGTCAAAATTGTTCGCTGCTGCTGCAACACTGTTAGTGATTATGAAAATGATCAGGAGTAAAAAAATGCGTAATTTGATTTGCTTCATGGTTTGTTGTTCCTTATCATTGCTGCGGTGCTTAATTTCAGCATATTCGACATTAGTTTGTAGTTTGTTTATGCTGCGTTAGTCGGCCAGATATCTAACACCTTACAACAAGCATCATATCGAAGTACCTCAGTTTTACCGACTGCACCCATCGTAACAGGTTTCATGTTATTCTCATTTCCCCCGGCCATTAATTCCATGCTTACAAAGGAGTGTGTATGGGTCTAAAAGTCCAATCTTTTAATGTCAGTCTGCCGTTCGGTCTTGGCGGCGCAAATATCGTAGTGACCGAAGCACAGCAAAAAGTTGCGTGGGCATTGTATGTTGAATTGGCTACGCGGGTTGCCAGTGTGAAGCTGGAACCGGGGACGGGTTCGGCGCGCGAGGCACTGAACTCAATACATTCGCTTTTTGAAACGACGCGCTCGGTGTTGAGAGATGAAGGCCATGGCGCCGCGCACGGGCCGAAATCGGTCGGACCGATTGCCATTGATATTTTGAATCAGGGATTGCGCCCTTTCCTGGTCAAATGGCATAGCAAGCTGAGCAGTTTTGAAAATCAGCAGGCAGAAGAACAACGCAAACAATATGGCGGCTGTACTACGGTGATTGTTGATGAGTCACGCTGGCCTGAACGCAACGCGTTTTATCAGGATCTGGAAGAAAACCGTCAGGGCATGTTGCAATATATCCAGGTATTGGCGCATATAGCCGGTGTCGATAGCGACAACAACGACTGATTGATTTCGATATGACAGCATCAATCAGCGCCCGCATCAGCAACCCCGAAACATCATTCAAAGAAAAACCTGTCTGGATTGTCAACGATTGTTTAATGCTTCTCCGTTGTAAAAATTAACAACCCACCGCGCAAACAACTGATCGTCAAGCGCCGCTGTTAACGATGCTTTCCCCTCCCGGACACGGTCTGCAGGTATGATGTTGCGGCG
>DOOY01000245.1 GCA_003514765.1 Nitrosomonas sp.
CGTTATAGGCGTTAATCAAAAACGCCAGCCGCTCATCCTGTGGCCACCTGGCAAATTCGCTGTACGCAACAGCGGATAACCGGGATAAATAACTGCGCAATTCATTACGGTTTTTCAGGAGCGCATGATAGTCGACCTCGCTGGCCTGTCCTTGCCGAATCATATGCACATGTTTGTGCAAAAGTCCGTCCCAGATACTATGGTCAAAATTGCCCGCTGCTGCTGCAACATTGTCAGTGGTTATGAAAATGATCAGGAGTAAAAAAATGCGTAATTTGATTTGCTTCATGGTTTGTTTTTCCTTATCATTGCTGCGGTGCTTAATTTCAGCATATTCGACATTAGTTTGTAGTTTGTTCATGCGCGTTAGTCGGCCAGATATCCAACGCCTTACAACAAGCATCATATCGAAGTACCTCAGTTTTATCGACTGCACCCATCGTAACAGGTTTCATGCTATTCTCATTTACCGGCCATTAATTCCATGCTTACAAAGGAGTGCGTATGGGTCTAAAAATCCAATCCTTTAAAGTCAACCTGCCGTTCGGTCTTGGCGGCGCAAATATCGTAGTGACCGAAGCACAGCAAAAAGTTGCGTGGGCATTGTATGTTGAATTGGCTACGCGGGTTGCCAGTGTGAAACTGGAACCGGGGACGGGTTCGGCGCGCGAAGCACTGAACTCGATGCATTCGCTTTTTGAAACGACGCGCTCGGTGTTGAGAGATGAAGGCCACGACGCCGCGCACGGGCCTGAATCGGTCGGGCCGATTGCCATCGATATTTTGAATCAGGGATTGCGCCCTTTTCTGGTCAAATGGCATAGCAAGCTGAGCAATTTTGAAAATCAGCAGGCAGAAGAACAACGCAAACAATATGGCACGGTGATTATTGATGAGTCACACTGGCCTGAACGCAACGCATTTTATCAGGATCTGGAAGAAAACCGTCAGGGCATATTGCAATATCTCCAGGTGTTGGCGCATATAGCCGGTATCGATAGCGATAGCAACGACTGATTGATTTCGATATGACAGCATCAATCAGCACCTGCATCGGCGATCCAACTATTGTTAAAGGATTACCCGGCAACCCCGAAACATCATTCAAAGAAAAGCCTGTCCGGATTTGTCAACGATTGTTTAATGCTTCTGCGTTGTAAAAATTAACAACCCACCGCGCAAACAACTGATCGTCAAGCGCCGCTGTTAACGATGCTTTCCCCTCCCGGACACGGTCTGCAGGTATGATGTTGCGGCGGGTATCAATCAACGTTGATGAATAATCTTTGCTGAATTCAGGGTGACCTTGAACGCTTAAAAAATGATCGCCGTAAGCCAGCATATAATAGGGACAAAACCTGCTGGTTGCCAGCACGTCTACGTTAACATGTGGCGGTAAAGTAACGACCTGATCCTGATGGCTAGCGATCAGGTTCAACGTTGGCTGTGCAGGTTCCATCCAGGGTTTCTGGTGCGTCACCTGATTAATGGAAACGCCGATTCCCCAACCCTTATCGGACTTCCCTACTTCTCCGCCCAATGCCTTGATCATGATCTGATGACCGAAGCAGATGCCGACATACGGTTTTTTGGCCTGATCCAGCCTGATAACAAATGCTTCCAGATGTTTAATCCATGCGGCGTCATCGTAAACGCTATGGCGGCTACCGGTGGTAATATAGGCATCGCATTCATCCAGGTTTTCTGGATATTCAAACAATTGGATGTGAAAAACTTTAAATTGATAATCCGGCGCGACTTTGGAAAACAAAGCGGCAATCATATGGTGATAATCGCCAAATTGCGGCTGAAGCGCTTCGCGCACATGGTCGCATTGTAAGATTCCTATTTTCATGCTGCTTTTTGTAATATTGTCAGGTTAACAGGCTGTTAAAGCGTGCCATTGACGGCATCGGTAAAAATTGCTGTATAACGTTGCGTGTTGAAGACAACCGGATTGCCGCCGGCGGCTGAATCGACGGCTGCCATCGCACCGATGCGCTCTGCCTGACCGGTATCAATACCGATTGCAGACAAACTGTGCGGAATAGTCAGCTGACTGCGTATTTCCAGCACCCAGTTCAGAAATCCGTCAAACGATGCATCATTAAGCATTAAATAATGGCCCAGATGCTCGATCCGGTTTTCTATTGCAGCCCGATTTGCTTTGAGAATATACGGCATGAGAATCGCATTGAGCAAACCGTGATGTGCATTATAAAGCGCGCCTAATGAATGCGCGATAGCGTGCATGCCACCCAGACCTTTTTGAAAAGCGGTTGCGCCCATCAGTGAAGCAACTAACATCTGCGTGCGCGCTTCCAGGTCCTGTCCCTGTGCAAACGCCCTGGGCAGATACGTTTTGACCAACCGGATGCCCTCCATCGCAATACCGTCCGCCATCGGATGATAGAAAGGCGCGCAAAATGCTTCCAGATTATGCGACAGCGCATCCATGCCGGTAGCAGCAGTAATTTTGGCAGGTAACGACACCGTTAACTCCGGATCGAGAATCACCCGCTGCGGCAGCATTTTAGGATGAAAAATAATTCTTTTAATCTGACGTTCGGCATCGGTAATGACAGCGGCACGTCCGGCTTCCGAGCCGGTTCCT
>DOOY01000037.1 GCA_003514765.1 Nitrosomonas sp.
TGTGCCCGCCAGGTGCGATCCAAGTGTTACACTTATTTATGAACGACTCCTAAGCGCGTCTATTTTTCGAACGGCTTGAATAAATCTGTCAGATCATCTGCGGTCAGTTGCAAGGCCTGCTCTTTTTTGCCGCCCTGGTACACGCTTTCAGCCAGCATGCGTTTTTTTTCCTGCAAGGCCAGAATTTTTTCCTCGACGGTGTCCTCGGTGATCAGCTTGTACACGAAAACCGCTTTATCCTGGCCGATCCGGTGCGCCCGGTCTGCGGCCTGGGTTTCCACCGCCGGATTCCACCAGGGATCGTAAATGATCACGGTGTCGGCTTCGGTCAGGTTCAGGCCGATGCCGCCCGCTTTCAGGCTGATCAGAAACACATCGGCCTGGCCGCTTTTGAACTGTTCGATGACTTTGTCACGTTTCCGTGTTTGTCCGGTCAGTTTGCAGTAGCCGATTGCCCGCGCTTTCAGTTCAGCTTCGATCAATGCCAGCATTCGGGCAAATTGCGAGAACACCAGAATGCGCCGTCCTTCTTCCAGCAATTCCGGCAGCATTGTCATCAACAGATCCAGTTTGGCAGATTGTTTGAATTTTTGCGCTGCTTTCAGGTTCAAGGTTCTGGGGTCGCAACAGGTCTGCCGCAGTTTCAGCAGGGCATCGAGAATGGTGATATGGCTGCGCGCCAGGCCTTTCTGGGCAATTGCATCGCGCACTTTCTTTTCCATGCTCACCCGGATGCTTTCATACAGTGCGGCCTGTTTGTCATGTAGCGGTACCGAGCGGATTATTTCGGTTTTCTCCGGTAGCTCATCGGCAACATCGCGTTTGGTGCGGCGCAGCATAAAGGGCGCCAGCCGTCTCGACAGCCGCTCCTTTTTCTCGGCATTGCCATGAGCCTCAATGGGCGTGCGGTACATTCTATTAAACAGCAGATGGTCGCCCAGAAAATCCGGCATCAGAAAATCGTATTGCGCCCATAATTCGCCTAGATGATTTTCCATCGGCGTGCCGGTCAGGCATAAACGATGCCGGGCGTCGATGCGGCGCACCACGCGCGCTGCCTGCGCTTTAGGGTTTTTAATCACCTGCGCCTCGTCCAGAATCAGATAATAATACGCGTTGGCCAGCAGGTCTTTTTCGTCTCTGCGCAGCAACGGATACGTGGTCAGCACCAGATCATGCCGCACAATTTCGTCAAAGCGCTGCTTGCGCTCACTGCCCTGTAAAATCAGTACGCTTAAATCCGGTGTGAAACGTTGCGCTTCGCGCCGCCAGTTGCTCATCAAACTGGTTGGCGCGACGATCAGACAAGGCTTGTCCATGCGCCCGGATTCTTTTTCCAGCAGCAAGTGTGCGAGCGTCTGGACGGTTTTTCCCAGGCCCATGTCGTCAGCCAGAATGCCGCCGAAGCAGTATGCACGCAGAAACTGCAGCCAGTTAAGGCCTTTTTGCTGGTATTCGCGCAGTTGCGCATGCAGGGCAACGGGCGGCGCAACATTGGCGATGCCTTTAAAATCACGGATTTTTTTACCGGTTTCAATCAGTTCCTCGCCTCCTTTGATGCTGAACAGTCCATAGCTGTGCCGTTCCAGTTCGGTCAGGGCGGCGGCGTTATAACGTGAAATACGGCCGTTACCGTCATCGTCAAAATGCACGCTGTCGAACAGTTCGTACAGAATAGCGACAAAGGGCTTCAGTTGTTCCGAGGAGATGTTGACATATTGATGTTGTCCCAGTGGAATACTCAGCATTTCCGGCAGCTTATCGCGTTCATAGTTTTCCAGTACCGGGGTAATCAGCGGCAATAACGGCAGCGATTGATCGTTGATGGTGATATTAAAGTGCATTTTGAACCAGTTGTTATCGCTTTGTTCAATTTCAGCATCCCAGTTTTCCACATGTTGAAACTGCAACAGAAAGTTGTCGTCGATGTCGACCAACCATCCTTGCTGTGTCAGTTCCGGCAGTTTGTCGTCGATAAAATGCGCCCAGCGCGTTGCGCTGTCTATAACGGAATTTTCTGCCGGGCTGAAAAAAAACAATTCTTTCAGATTATCGAGTTCAAGCCGGTTAAAACCGTAGGCGTACAGCGTTTCAATGGCGGCTTCCTCAGCAGTTCGGTCACGCTGTATCTTGAAATAGTCCGCGCCGTTTTTGAGGATACTGACAGGGCCGGATTGAAAGGCGGAAACGGTATGGCCGTCATAATCAAAACGCAATTTCAGCAGATGAATATAGCTTTCATCGCCCAATTGCCGCCCCAGCAGTTGCAAGCGCGGTTGCACAGGCAGTCCGTCTAATGGTGTCATGGTGATCGGTTTCGGTGGCGGCAAGGCGACTTCCGGGTGTTCAATCACCAGTCGTTGACTGAAATCCTCGATATATTCGGCCGGCACCAGCGGCGCAGACAGTATTTTTTTGAATTGCTGATGCGTCAAATTTGCACACGTAACGGTGCCCAACAGCAGATTCTCTTCGTCCAGATACAAGGGCGGTTCGGTCGGCAACAAAACCGCGTTATTCGCTACAGTCGCATGGAGTTTATAAGCACCATCCGCTTGCGCATGCCAGGACAGCTCCAGCGTGCTGGGTTCGCCCATGCTCAGGGGAGGCGTCGTTTGATGTGATTTCCAGAACAAGCGTTTGCATAGCAGCGCTTTGTTCAGCGCCAGATATCCGAGTGCACCGGCTATGATTGCATCATCTGCGTAATCATATTCCAAACCGAGAACAAGCCGGAAGAGCTCCCGATCCTCGGGTGTGAAATGTTTAGTGGAGAAATAACCGTACTGGATATTGGACAGCGGAATTCTTCTGCCAACGGCCAGCCCGCCTTGCTTCTTTTTGCGTGTCGTAAACAGTGACAGCAGATATTTGCCGCCGGTCTCACGCTGATGGAGCACATAAGCAACGAATTCCTGCGAAGCGTCTGACTGCTTCCCTGTCTCACTCAGACTGGATAGCCAGTCCATGCACGCTTTTTTCGTATCGGCCTTTTGTTGCGGTTTTTCTGCTTTATATGCCAGGCATGCGGCAACGACATGCTTGCAGTTATAGGCGACGGGGCAACTGCATCTGCCGTTAATTTTTGAATAATATTTTGTTTTTGTGAGGCTAATGGTCTGGTTATAGCGTTGGTTGTCACTGCCGCTGACGCTCGAGCTGAGTATGCCCGTGTTTTCAGTTTCATGGGTAATACGAAAATTTATGACCTTGTTTTGTTGGAAATAGCCTTTTCCCCTCAAATAGGCGTTATTACCGCAGGCATTTTGAATATCCGAAATTGAAATTTTATTAGAATCCATTACATCTGTTTCTTGACTGTGTCAATTTATTCAGGCCGTTACTTTGAACGTGACAAGTCGCAAGTCAATATCATGCGCAAACTGACCGTACCCGTTGCTTTGCCGGACTATTTTAGTGCACTCGGGAATCTTTCGCAGCGGATTGTGAATGGCGGACTTGATTATGAGCGGCATCCACGCCGTGCATCGGCTAGGAAGCCAGTTGAATACTTCCGATTATGGGCAGTTTAACAACCCAGGGATCGGATGCGATACCGAATGTCAGGCCCAGGAAATTAAACTCAAAACCTTCTACGTTGCTGATTACAACACCCAGCAATCCGAAAACAGAAAATTGGAAACCGCTGCCGCTCGGGGGCGTGGCGAACAAACGGTAGCCCAGATAGTCCTTTCCGATAGCGGTTGCCGGCAGATTCAGCTCCAGTTCGGGAACGGCGCGCGAGACCCAGGCTGTGAAAGTATTGGA
The DNA here is from genome assembly GCA_003514765.1 of Nitrosomonas sp. Taxonomy (GTDB): domain Bacteria; phylum Pseudomonadota; class Gammaproteobacteria; order Burkholderiales; family Nitrosomonadaceae; genus Nitrosomonas. The sequence goes on from DOOY01000037.1 coordinate 3,769, forward strand.
GTTGGGGCCGGGCCATAAGGTGTATTGCTTTGCATAGGGATAATCCTGGGCTGCC
>DOOY01000149.1 GCA_003514765.1 Nitrosomonas sp.
GCAAGATACGACCAGCCAACCATTTGCCTGATCAAAACCTGAGAAGTTCTTTTAGGCGGAAAAAAAATCCATTTTGACATCTTCACCCCGTTCATCAAAACCTTAACGGGGCTTTGCAGCAAAACGGCGCCCACGGTACCACCCACTACAATAAAAAAAGCAGCAAACTGTACAAGCGCGCCAAGATGGCCGCCTTCAAGTAGCTGCCCGCCCATGATCGCTGCCAATGCCAAGCTAACTCCGGCAATACTGTTAAAATCAATGTTAGCCTTATTATTCATCGCAAATCTCCGCCACCTTCCATGAAAGTCTAATCTACCTTCAAAGATTCCTTAACCGACTACGCAAACGTGCAATTGCTTGGGTATGTAATTGACAAACGCGCGACTCACTGACACCCAGCACCTCACCAATTTCCCTCAAATTCATCTCCTGCTCATAGTGCATACCCATCACCATTTTTTCGCGTGGAGGCAAATTCTCAATTGCCTGAACCAACAGCTTTCTGAGACTTTCATCAACTAATGTATTCAATGGATTACCGCCTTCATCAATGAATAGCCGATCCAGAAAAGGTTCTTCATCATCCTGTTGAAAGTCTTCATAGTAAATAAGCTGCGCACCCCGTGCGCTTTGTAGTGTTGCATGATATTCATCCAACGATATTTGCAATTCCTCAGCAAGATCCTGTTCACTGGGCGCACAACCATTTCGTTGCTCAAGCATATTCACTGCTGCTTCGATCTGCCGCATTTTTTTTCGTATACTGCGTGGCAACCAATCTGCATCTCGTAACTCGTCCAGAATAGAACCACGAATACGCTGCGCTGCGTAGCTCTCAAACTGCCGACCATACGACCCTTCATAGCGATTAATTGCATCCAGAAGACCAATCATCCCTGCTTGTATGAGATCATCCACTTGCACACTGGCCGGAAGCTTGGCCATCATATGGTACGCAATGCGTTTCACCAATGGTGCAAATTCATCAACAAAGTCCTCTTTATTTTTAAATCCAGTCTCTGTATACATATTCATTAGGCCGTATAATTAGCCATACTAAGATGACTTTTGTGAATGAGGCGCTGCATAAATCCATCAACCGCCCCGTCAAAATAATCCATACAAGACGAATACAATACATTTTCAGCAAGATGCTTGAAGTTGTCGCCAGCCTGGGATATCGGAAACACATCAAGCACGGGTAAACAGAGCCGGCTTGCCTGATTTATTTTTTCATCTATCTGCGCAAAGCCCGCGAATTCAAGTGATATGGAAAGATATGTGCGCGCAACACGAGAAAAATCATCAAAAATTGTCTGTGAAGCAAGCTCCGTATCAGTTTTGTTAACAAAAACCAGAAAATGTTTTTTTGCATATTCCTTACTCATCATCTTTATGAGTGCATAAGCACCCATTAACGAGGTTATTGAGCCAGAAACGACGACCAATACCTGCTCGGATGCAAGGCTCAGCGGTAACACATGCGTTTCTCCACCCATGGCAGCATCAATTAAAATGACATCGATCGACTCAGCGAGTCGACTAAAGCTCTTAATAAGGTTTTGTTGACCGGTCACATCAAGCTTAGGCAGGGCATGAATACCTCTTAGTGCAGATAAAACAAGTATATTTTCTGGCCCCTGCAGAATCACCTGCTCCAGTTTTTTATCCTGATTAATGACATGTATCAGGTCAAAACGCGCTTTTAGCCCAAGCCTGGAGCAAATATTGTTAGGACATGCATTCTCATCAATCAGCAATACGCGCCTACCGCTTCTCGCCAATGCCGAAGCCATATTAATCGACACCGTTGTTTTGCCAACACCTTTCGCCCCACCTGTAACAGTTATAACGCGCGCAGAATTATTTGTCTGTACAGACACAAGATCACGCAAACCAGTCGCTTGGTTATGTAAAAATTTAGTCATGACCAGCTCCAGCATACATTTTTGAGTCAGACTCATTTGAGTTATTATTTCTGGCCATAACCAAAGCAAATTCAGCATCTTGAAGCGTGAATGCGGAATCACCAGGTTTTGCATTAAATATTCGATGAAGTAAATATCGTGGATTTGCCGAATGAATATCCTCCGGTACTTTTTGACCGTTAGTCACATAGTGCAGCACCAACTTACGCCGTATTACGGCGTCCAGTGCCACCCCCAGACTTGCAGCTTCATCCAACTTGGTAATAATGCAGCCATCAATGCCATGCTTCCGATAAGCGGTAATAATTTCATCCAGAGTTCTATCACTTGATGCCGCGCTCATTACCAGCATTTTTTTTATGTCTTTACTTGCGCTGTTCAACATTGCAATCTGCTCAGCCACCATTTGATCGCGATGGCTCATTCCCACCATGTCAATCAGCGCAATATGTTTGTTTCTAAGCTCTGATAAGGTTAACTGCAAATCATCCGCATCTTGAATATTTTTGACGGACAGTCCTAATAATCGGCCATAGATACGTAACTGTTCATGTCCGCCAATTCGATAACTATCTGTCGTCAGTAAAACTACTTTGTCGGCGCCATGCCTAACTACACAGCGTGCCGCCAGTTTAGCTATTGTGGTGGTTTTGCCGACTCCGGTTGCCCCAACCAACGCATACACGCCTCCTTTTTCGATCATTTCATCATTAAAGGCAGTATGTAAATTAAACTCCAGTGCAGCCATTGCCTGTTTTATACTTTGCGCATAATCCAAACCTTCTGGTAGCTTATCAACCAAACGGCGCGACAATAAGGGACTAAATCCAGTATCTAACAACCTACGCAGAATCTTCATTTTTTCCGGATTGCGCTGCGTAGTATTCCCCCATGCCACAGTCGCCAGTTGCTCTTCAAACGTACTTTTCATGGCGTGAATTTCATCCATTAGATTACGTACAAACTTTTCGGACACAACATTTTCCGGGATTCGTTCATCAAATTGCTTCCCGGTATTGAACGATGAAAGCTCTGCTGTATAAATTGGCGCATTATAAGTGGGCTCAATATTTCGAAGATCAACTTCGTCTTTTTTCTGCTCTGGATTACGATCAGGGCGCTGTGTCTCAACCAAGCTTGACATATCCGCATCCGCCAAAGCCATGATTTCAACACCGGCCATAGTCTGTCTATTCGACAATATAATAGCTTCGGGTCCAAGATCTTCTTTAACTTTGCGCAGTGCTTCCCGTGACGTTGCGGCTATATAACGTTTTACTTTCATTGTTTACCTCCAATGATGGAAGTGATTTTAATTTTTCTGGTTTCAGGTATTTCAGAATGCGAAAGCACCCTAAGATTCGGCACCGCTCTACGCAAAAAATGAGAAAGTAAATTGCGTATTGCGCTTGGCACCAGCAACACAACCGGCAACCCCAATTTTTCCTGATGATTGGCGGTAGCACTAGTTTCTTTCAGCAGCATATCCGCCAACCCTGGTTCAATACCCCCACCTTCCTTGCCTCCAGTCTGTACAACTTGCATTAAAATATTTTCCAGTTCATGATGCAGACCCATGACCTGTAATTCTGCACCTGCGGGAAAAAACTGTTCAACAATGGCGCGCCCCAGCGCAGTTCGCACTAACGCCGTCAATTGCGCTGTATCTTGCGTATTTGCCGCATGTTCAGCCAGTACATCAATAATGGTACGCATATCGCGTATATGCACATTTTCCACCAGCAGGTTCTGCAGAATTTTTTGTACAGCTGAAAGCGGTAGCAGCTTAGGCACCAGATCTTCGATTAACTTAGGTGTTTTCGAACTTAAATGATCCAATAGCTGCTGAAGTTCTTGCCTGCCCAAAAGTTCGGAAGCATGTGAATGAATCAAATGGTTGATATGGGTTGTGACAACGGTACTTGCATCAACTACGGTATACCCATTTGCTTGCGCTTGTTCTTTAAGTGAAGCTTCAATCCAGACCGCAGGCAGACCGAATGCGGGATCGCTGGTCGCCGTACCAGGTAACGTCATGGTTACTCTACCTGGATTAATGGCCAGATACATGCCGTTGTAAGATTCGCCCTGCCCGATCACAGAACCTTTTAAAGTAATTTGATATGCGTTGGGGCGCAGCTCCAAATTGTCACGGATATGCACTACCGGAGGCAAGAAACCTATATCCTGGGCAAATTTACGGCGAATACCATTTATCCGTTTTAGCAAATCACCCTGCTGCGCTTTGTCAACGAGTGGAATAAGACGATACCCTACCTCCAGACCCAGGGTATCTATTGGTGTCACATCATTCCAACTTGCATCCTGCTGTTCTACAACAGGCACATCTTCTGCATCAGCTTGCGCGTCTTCTTTAATCGCGGCTTTGGCCATCATAAAATAGGCACCCAGCCCCAGCACACCAGCCAGCAACAAAAACACAAAATGCGGCATACCAGGTACGAGACCCATAACACCCAGAATACTGGCCGTTATGATTAACACCTGAGGTTGATTAAACAGTTGGCCCAGCACCTGCTCACCGAGATCTTCATCCGTCGTGACGCGACTGACCACAAGGCCGGCAGCCGTAGAAATAACCAGCGCTGGAATTTGTGCGACAAGACCATCGCCAATTGTCAATAATGTGTAATTACGCGCAGCCGTATCCAAATCAAGATTATGCTGCAACATCCCTACAACCAATCCGCCGATAATGGTAATTAACATCACCATAACACCTGCAATCGCATCACCACGAACAAACTTGCTGGCACCATCCATCGAACCAAAAAAGTCTGCTTCTTTGGAAATAGCTGCACGGCGATTACGCGCCTCTTCTTCACCGATAAGACCCGCATTCAAATCTGCATCTATTGCCATTTGTTTGCCTGGCATCGCATCCAGGGTAAAACGCGCACTGACTTCCGCAATACGGCCGGCGCCTTTGGTAATCACAACAAAGTTGATCACCACCAGAATAATAAAAACAACCAAACCAACGGCATAATTACCGCCAACGAGGAAGTGCCCGAAAGCTTCAATCACTTTTCCGGCAGCATCGGGACCAGTGTGACCTTCTAACAAAACAACCCGAGTTGATGCAACATTTAATGATAATCGCAACAATGTCGTTATCAACAAAACTGTTGGAAAAACTGCGAATTCCAATGGGTTCTTTGTATACAGACTCACCATCAAAACAATAATGGCCAGTGCAATATTGAATGTAAATAAAACATCCAGAATAAAGGGTGGCAAGGGAAGCACCATCATGCCAAGGATCATGATGATCAAAATTGGTCCAGCCAGTGCTTTAAGATTACTTCCAGCCATTAAGCTGGAAAATGTCAACGTGTTATTCATAATGTATAAATTACATCAAAAATTGATAATGGCATCGTTCAATAAAAACACCGAATCCCTCGCTTATTCTCAATTATCAGACGAAGGTATCTCCAGTTCTTGCGGTACAACTATTTCCCCTAGTGGATCAGGCATATCCCCGCCATAATCCTGATGGCGCTTCAAATGAAAGACATAAGCCAGTATTTCTGCAACAGCTGTATACAGCTTTTCAGGTATCTCGGCGTCCAGATCCGCATGATGATAAAGTGCCCGTGCGAGCGGTGGCGCTTCAAGAATAGGTACATGATGTTCTTCACCTAATTCGCGTATACGTGCAGCTAACAAATGCACGCCTTTGGCAACCACCTTTGGTGCTCGCATCGAATTTTTATACTGCAGTGCAACTGCATAATGTGTCGGGTTAGTTACGATTACATCCGCTTCAGGTACTGAAGACATCATCCTTCGACGTGCCGCCTCCCGCTGCAAGCTGCGAATACGCCCCTTGACCAGCGGATCACCTTCACTTTCCTTGGATTCTCTGCGAATTTCTTCTTTTGTCATTCGTAATTTCTTGGCATGGCTCCAAAGCTGAAAAGGCACATCTATTGCCACAATCAGGATCATTGCACCCGTAATCAACAGAAAACTCAGCACCAACAATTCACCAGTGCGTGTAATCCCGGAATTAACCGGAATGGAGATCAATGCCAACACTGCTTCTTTATTGCCCCAAATAACCAGTGCAGCTACACTACCGACAACCACCGTTTTGGCAATAGCTTTAAATAACTCTGTTAGGCCATGTGCAGAAAAAATTCTACCAAATCCAGAAATCGGATTTATCCGTTTAAAATCCGGCATCAGTGCTTTGGAACTGAACAACCAGCCGCTGAGCAACATCGGTGCAAAAAATGCTGCAATAATCAACAAAACCAATAATGGAGCCAAAGTCCAAAGACTTTCCACAGCCATTTGATAAAAACGGTTTAACATCAGATCGGTATGAAACGCCAATTCCCGCTCCATCTGGATACCTTCGCGCATGATGTTTAACAGTTTCTCCATCAAATTATTACCCATAAAGACCAGACCTGCTGCTGCCGTCAGCAATAAAGTAAACGTTGTCAATTCCTGTGAGCGCGCAATCTGTCCATCTTCCCGCGCTTTTTGTATGCGCTGGGGCGTTGCTTCTTCAGTACGTTCCAAATCACTATCTTCAGCCATTACACCTCCCGATTCCACATGCGGATTATCAGTGTGTCGGGTTACGTTCAATGTAGGAAAAAGGCAAGGTTTCCACCCGCTATTTGGAGGGCATATACAATACAGACTATTACTGCATTGTTTTCAATGTGTTATCTTTTTAGCATTCGTTCTAAATGCGCAGTCAACCAAAACTGACTGCCTTTATTCATTCAAAGAATAGCGATATTGATTGACTATTGAAATTGAGCGGATTGTTAAAGCCTTGACATGTCAATACAATAAGCGTTTGACGACCTGCAGCCAAGCAGGAACAAAACTACAAATTTCAGAAATCACATATTCATTGCTCACGCATCAAATACGAATCCAAGAAAACAAAAATAGCTCGCCGACAATCGCCTCTTAATCCGTCATGACTCCATCTTCTCCACTAAACAATATACGCATTGTACTCAGCCATACCAGCCACGCCGGCAATATTGGAGCGACTGCACGCGCCATGAAAACCATGGGATTGAAATCTCTGTATCTAGTCAACCCCAAATCCTTTCCGGATACGGAAGCCGATGTTCGTGCGGTCAGTGCCAGAGATTTACTCAATCAAGCCCGCGTTTGCGAGAGCATTGATGAAGCACTGCAAGATACGGTGCTCGCCGCCGCTTTGACTGTGCGGTCACGCGAGTTTGCACACGAAACCCATAATGCACGTGATGGCGCCAGAATTTTGCTTGAACATGCACAAAACCATCCGGTGGCGCTGATTTTTGGCGCGGAGACATCCGGATTAACTACGACTGAAGTCAGTAAATGCCAAATGACGATTTTCATCCCGACAAATCCTGATTACTCATCGCTTAACCTAGCCAGTGCTGTACAGATTATGGGATATGAATTGCTTATGGCGACGTCGGAGATAAAGATGCTGCATCCGAAACAACCCGTATATCTTCAGAAGACACCGGCATCGTTCAATGATATCGAGTTTTTTTATCAACACCTCGAGCAGGTGATGATCCGGACTGATTTTCTTGACCCGCAAAAACCCAAAAAACTGATGCAGCGCATGCGCAGACTGTTCTCTCGCATCCGGTTTGAAAAAAAAGAAATTAATATTTTACGTGGCATCCTGAATGCAGTAGAAAAACAATTATCCAGAAAACCACCGATTACTAAGCGCTAACACTCCATCAATTGAGTAATGATGGAGTTACTAGGATTACTGATCCCTGATCAGGGTACCTACGCCCTGATCTGTGAGAATTTCCAGCAACAGCGCATGCTCAACACGACCGTCTATAATATGGCAGGATTTAACACCTTTTTTCACCGCTTCCAGTGCGGAACCGATTTTTGGAAGCATACCTCCGGAAATAGTGCCGTCGGCAAACAATTCGTCAACTCTCTGTGCCGTCAAACCCGTCAGCAATTGTCCATTTTTGTCCAGCACACCGGGCGTATTGGTCAACAGAATCAATTTCTCAGCGCGTAGTATTTCTGCCAGTTTTCCCGCCACAAGATCAGCATTAATATTATAGGATTCACCATTTTCACCCACACCGATAGGTGCTATGACCGGAATGAAATCCTGACTGTCGAGTAACGCAATAAGCGAAGGATCAACATGTTCAATCTCGCCCACCTGACCAATACTGATCCATTCACCGATTTTCTCACGGTCTTTGATCAACATTTTTTTTGCGCGAATAAAAGCGCCGTCCTTGCCCGTCAAACCAACAGCCTTACCACCATGGCGATTGATCAAATTAACGATGTTTTTATTGACTGATCCTCCGAGTACCATTTCCACCACGTCCATGGTTTCCGAATCTGTGACTCGCATGCCTTGAATAAACTCACCCTGTTTGCCAACGCGTTTTAACATTTGATCAATCTGCGGGCCACCGCCATGGATGATCACCGGATTCATGCCAACCAGTTTCAGCAACACGACATCGCGTGCAAAGCCCTGTTTGAGATTCTCCTCAACCATCGCATTGCCACCATATTTAATAACGATGGTTTTGCCATGAAAACGTTGAATATACGGCAGCGCCTCTGCCAGAATTTTAGCTTTATCCCGGGCACTGGATTGAGAAATTGACATGATCAGTTCAATTGACAAATAAATTAAAGATATTATTGCGCTAACCTATTCGATAGCAGCCAGCAAACACTGATCAGCGAGCGATCTCCAGAAAGCGTTTTTCCCGAATGAAAATACGCAGATCAAGTTCGTACCATTGTCTGCCTTCCTTATCGCTATACACATGCGAGACACCGTTTAGTAGTTGCGCATCAGATGTCTGATTAAGTTCAAATTCAGATAAATTTCTGATGCCCAGTAAATTACGTACGATGAATCCGCTGTTAATTTTATAATTGGATGAAACCACCAGGATACGGGATTTTAAACCAAATGGCTCAGGCTCTGCGCCCAGATACGCACCCAGATCGGTTATGCCATACAGATTACCGTGTACATTAATAATACCCAGAAACCAGGAGTGCGTTAATGGTACCGGCACGATTTCCGGCACCTGGATCACTTCGCTGATTTCCTTCATGTGAACCAGATAACGATCATCCCCAATTGATAGCCCAAGTACAGTGGCGGACATTACGGGCATTTCAGTAGCTCCGGCGTTCTTTGTTTCTTTTATGTTGTGCGTACCTTCCTGGTTTTCTTTGATATTCATTGCATTGTCTAGTTTAATTGGGAAATTTTTTGCAACAATTCTGCAGCATCAACAGGTTTGACAACATAATCCCGTGCGCCCTGACGCAATCCCCAGATTCTGTCAATTTCCTGTCCTTTTGTACTACAGATAATAATCGGGATATCCCGTATAGACCGATCCTTCAAAAACAATCGGGTCGCTTGGAAACCATTGATACCCGGCATCACAACATCCATTAAAACAAGATCCGGCTTATCCTCTCTTGCCTTGGCAACCGCCTGTTCACCATTCTCAGCCATAATCACCTGATAACCGTTCTTGGTTAATATTTTAGCGAGTATATGCCGCTCGGTGGGGGAATCATCTACGATCAAAATCTTTTTAATTGCCATGATTTTGGTTTTATAACGATACAGACTATCAGCAGTCTAAACCCAGATTCATATAAAACGCAACAAACTCTGCGGGTTCTGCCACTTGAATGCACGATAAATCCGGCAAACCGGATAAAGAATCAGCAAGGCCAGTAAAGCCATGAGATAAGCCATTTCCAGACCGCCTCGATCAAATACAAACCTCAAAAGCGCCAATACACCAAAATGCGCGAGATAAAAGAACAAAGCTGTTTGCCCAAACACCAAGACAGGTCCGTTGCGACTTACACCCACAATAGGCTCCAGCCACATTAAAACGGCGAATATAATAGCCATTAACCCAAGTTCCAACAAAGCATAAGACAGGCTAGGCGGATATTTGCTGACATGCAACCATTGCACAATGGAATTTCCCTCAAGCATCATAAACATGTTGCCATAATCATTCAGCCCGCGAATCAGTATAAATGTCACTAAGGCAATTAAACCACTTGCCACGAGTAAGCGTTTAACGGGCAGTTGACTAAGTGGTTTTGACATAAGCCATTCACCAAACACCCAACCCAGCATCATCATGGCCAGCCAGGGTATTACAGGGTACAAAACAGAATATGTTTTAGTAAAAACCGGGGCGAATGTCAAAGCCAACCACAACGGCACATCACCACCGGGCGTCCATAACGTCACCAGCAGCAATTCTCCGCCGATTAATATGGCCAGCGCCATAGCCAAAACAGTCCATGCACCCAGGCGGCGCAACCATACCATCAGCATCATACTGATACCTATGGCATACAGCACCTGCAACACCGGTTTTCCGGAAGCCAGCGATAATACACAGATATCCAGCATAGCGATGAAGATGCCGCGTATCCATAATTCACGATCAATTATTGTTTGTGACATCCCCTGCTGCAACCGCTGTGCATGACTGATTGCAATTGAAACACCCGTCAGAAAAACAAATGTTGGCGCGCAAATATGCGTTACCCAGCGGGTTAAAAACTGATCACTTGCAAATATGCGTCCACTTTCATAGAGCAATACAGAATCAGCAAAAATCCGACCCTCGTTAAAGAAACCGGAAGCATGGTCGAGCGCCATCAAAATCATGACAATCCCGCGCATCCAGTCAATGGCGGCAATCCGTTGCATATTTCTGTCAATAGATTCAGTCATAAAAGTTGAGTTATGCTTTATCGACCCAAGTATGCGTATTAGGATTAAAGCAATGCAAGATTGTTTCGATGAATCAGTTCTGCTTCATCTACATACCCCAGAATATTTTCGATATATGTACTGGCTTTTCCCATGATTTTTCGGGTTTCTACGGCATTATAATTAATCAAACCCCGCGCCACTTCACGACCCTCTGGAGTAAGACAGGCAACCGCTTCACCCCGCTCAAAATCACCTGTGACCTGAGTCACGCCAATAGGTAATAAGCTTTTACCATCCATTATCAATGCATTGACCGCGCCTTGATCCAGTGTAATTGTTCCGCGCACCTGCAGATAATCCGCCAGCCATTGCTTGCGTGCTGCCAGAATGGGTATTGTTGCCAACAAACGGGTGCCAATGGATTCACCTTGCGCCAGACGAACCAACACCGCCGCTTCATGACCAGAAGCAATAATTGTATGCGCACCACTGCGCGCCGCGCGCTTGGCTGCAATCACTTTGCTTTGCATACCGCCACTGCCGATGCTGCTGCCAACACCACCCGCCATTTTTAATAATGCAGGGTCGGCTGCCTTCACTTCGGATAGAAACAGAGCGTCATGATTTTTGCGCGGATCACTGGTATACAATCCGGGCTGATCGGTCAGTATCACTAACGCATCCGCTTCGATCAAATTTGTCACCAACGCCGCCAGAGTATCATTGTCGCCGAAACGAATTTCATCCGTTACCACTGTATCATTCTCATTAATAATTGGAATAACCCCCAATTTTAATAACGTCACGAGCGTGGAACGGGCATTCAGATAACGCCCGCGGTTGGAAAGATCGCCATGCGTAAGCAGTATTTGCGCCGTATTTAGTTCGTGATGACTAAAACTGGCCGCATAAGCTTGCGCCAGCCCCATTTGTCCTACGGCCGCTGCCGCCTGCAGTTCATATAAAGCTGTTGGTCGTGTATTCCAGTTAAGGCGTTGCATACCTTCAGCGATGGCCCCTGACGAGACCAGTACGATTTCCTTGCCCAGATGCTTCAATCTGGCAATCTGTGCGGCCCAATCCGTTAATGCGGAATGATCCAGCCCTTTTCCCTGATTGGTTACCAGACTACTGCCGACTTTGACAACAATACGATGCGCTTCTTTTAGCATGGTCTGTATGCGCTCAAATCAATCGTTGGTTGATGCTAAAAGTTGTTCCAGATAATCCATAACTGCATAAGTCAATTGTTTGCACCCATCACCGGTTAGCGCTGATACGATGAAGTATTTATCCTGCCATCCCAGTTTATGAATGAATTCCTGACAGACTTGCTTGCGTTGATCTTCCTGAAGCATATCCACTTTGTTCAGCACCAGCCAGCGTGGCTTTGAATACAGCGATTCATCATATTTCCGCAGCTCTTTTATGAGTGCCTGCGCCTCATGCACCACATCCACATTTTCATCGAACGGCGCCATATCCACTAAATGCAATAACAGCCGGGTGCGCGACAAATGTTTTAGAAAACGATGTCCCAAACCGGCGCCATCAGCAGCACCTTCAATAAGACCCGGGATATCTGCCATTACAAAGCTGCGATTATGATCAATTCGGACCACACCCAGGTTAGGTTTCAATGTAGTAAATGGATAATCAGCCACTTTGGGGCGCGCTGCAGATACTGCGCGAATCAGAGTTGACTTGCCGGCATTAGGCATACCCAGCAATCCCACATCAGCCAGCACCTTGAGTTCCAGTTT
>DOOY01000233.1 GCA_003514765.1 Nitrosomonas sp.
GCCCGCAAAAAATTCCCAAAGGTACAACCATTACAACGGAATACTTGAAGGGGATAGATCCGCATTACTGGTTTGATATTCGCATGGCAGATGAGGACACCAGCATTCAGCTTGAACAGATGCGTGAGAGTATGGCCCTGAAACGAAAAGCATTCGATGAAGCATTTGAAGAGAAAAAGCAAAAACTAACGCAAGGTGATGAATTACCGCCGGGTGTGCAGAAAATGGTAAAGATTTACATCGCTGTCAAAAGGCGGCTGCAACCGGGCGATAAGATGGCCGGTCGGCATGGCAATAAAGGTGTAATTTCCAAAATAGTTCCACTGGAAGATATGCCTTATATGGCAGACGGTACTCCGGTGGATGTTGTGTTAAATCCTTTGGGCGTGCCGTCACGGATGAATGTAGGTCAAATTCTTGAAGTTCACTTGGGCTGGGCAGCAAAAGGCTTAGGTAAAAAAATTGAAAAAATGTTAAGTGAACAGAAAAGTGCAGCTGAGCTAAAAGTATTTCTGAATAGAATCTATAATAGCAGCGGGAAAAAGGAAGCTATTGATTCCTTAAGTGAAGATGAAGTTATTTCATTGGCTGGAAACTTAACCCAGGGTGTTCCATTTGCGACGCCTGTTTTTGATGGGGCAACTGAGAATGAAATTAAAGATATGCTGGAACTGGCTGATTTGCCAAGATCGGGTCAAATAACACTCTATGACGGTCGTACCGGAGAAGCGTTTGATCGTCCCGTGACAGTCGGTTATATGCATGTATTGAAACTACATCATTTGGTGGATGACAAAATGCACGCTCGGTCAACAGGTCCTTATAGTCTGGTTACTCAACAACCACTGGGCGGAAAAGCCCAGTTTGGCGGACAGCGTTTCGGTGAGATGGAAGTCTGGGCGCTGGAAGCATATGGCGCTGCTTATACGTTACAAGAAATGTTGACTGTTAAATCAGATGATGTGGCAGGCCGAACAAAAGTATACGAAAGTATTGTTAAGGGTGATCATAAGATTGATGCAGGTATGCCAGAATCGTTTAATGTGTTGGTAAAAGAAATACGTTCGCTGGGTATGGATATTGATCTGGAACAAAATTAATTTTTAAACCAACGAAATACACATAGATTCAAAAAGATTGAATTTTTAACTATGTTAGAAATTCTTTATATTCAATGATATTTATTGCCCCCTGATAAACAGGAGTGACAAATGAAAGCACTGTTAGATTTATTTAAACAGGTTACCCATAAAGAAGAATTTGATGCCATTCGGATAGGTCTTGCATCACCAGAAAAAATTCGTTCGTGGTCATATGGTGAAGTAAAGAAGCCTGAGACGATCAATTATCGTACATTCAAACCAGAAAGAGACGGATTATTCTGCGCCAAGATTTTTGGTCCCGTCAAAGATTACGAATGTTTATGTGGTAAATATAAACGATTAAAACATCGTGGCGTGATTTGTGAAAAATGCGGTGTTGAGGTAACACTATCCAAAGTGCGGCGTGAGCGTATGGGCCACATTGAGCTTGCTTCTCCTGTTGCGCATATTTGGTTTTTAAAATCCTTGCCGTCCCGATTGGGAATGGTATTGGATATGACGCTGCGTGATATTGAACGTATCCTGTATTTTGAAGCTTATGTCGTCACTGATCCTGGAATGACGCCATTAACGCGCTGTCAGCTTTTGACAGAGGATGACTACCTGGCAAAAACTGAAGAGTACGGCGATGATTTCAGTGCCAGTATGGGTGCAGAAGCTGTTCGGGATTTGCTCGGAAATCTTGATATCAATGAGGAAATCGAGAATCTGCGCCGTGAAATGGAAAGTACAGGCTCTGAAACTAAAATTAAAAAAATTTCAAAACGATTGAAAGTTCTGGAAGCATTCAACAAATCAGGCATCAAACCGCAGTGGATGGTTTTGTCCGTACTGCCTGTTTTGCCGCCTGACTTAAGGCCTTTGGTTCCGTTGGACGGTGGGCGCTTCGCAACGTCTGATCTAAACGATCTCTATCGCCGTGTTATAAACCGTAATAATCGGTTAAAACGCCTACTTGAATTAAAAGCGCCTGAAATTATTGTCAGAAATGAAAAACGCATGCTGCAGGAATCAGTAGATTCCTTACTGGATAACGGCAGGCGAGGAAAAGCGATGACTGGCGCAAATAAACGTGCTTTGAAGTCGCTTGCTGACATGATAAAAGGCAAAGGCGGTCGCTTTCGTCAAAATTTGCTGGGTAAGCGTGTCGATTATTCGGGTCGTTCCGTAATTGTAGTTGGTCCACAGCTTAAACTGCATCAATGCGGATTACCCAAAAAAATGGCACTGGAATTGTTTAAGCCCTTTATTTTTAATAAACTAGAAGTAATGGGTATTGCCAGTACGATTAAAGCCGCAAAACGTGAAGTAGAAAATGAGAGTCCGGTTGTTTGGGATATTCTGGAAGAAGTCATTCGCGAACATCCGGTGATGCTAAATCGCGCACCAACGCTTCATCGGCTTGGGATTCAAGCTTTTGAACCGGTGCTCATTGAAGGTAAGGCAATTCAATTGCATCCTTTGGTTTGTGCCGCATTTAATGCTGACTTTGATGGCGATCAGATGGCCGTTCATGTGCCCTTGTCGCTCGAAGCGCAAATGGAGTGCCGTACGCTGATGATGTCGACCAATAATGTCTTGTCACCCGCAAATGGAGAACCCATTATTGTTCCCTCTCAGGATATTGTGTTGGGGTTGTATTACACCACGAGGGAAAAAGTGGGTGCGCGTGGTGAGGGCATGTTTTTTGCAAATGTAAGTGAAGTTTCACGCGCATATGAAAGTCGTCAAGTTGAATTGAATGCCAGCATTACTGTGCGTATTAAAGAAATTGAAACCGACACTGATGGCGAACAGTGTGAAAAAATAACGCGTTACGAAACGACTGTAGGACGTACATTGCTGTTTGAAAATTTTCCGCCCGGATTGCCTTTCTCATTACTTAACAAGACACTCAAGAAGAAAGAGATTTCCAAGCTTATCAATGCGAGTTTCCGCCGTAGTGGATTGCGGGAAACAGTTATTTTTGCTGATAAGCTGATGTATGCAGGTTTTAGTTATGCGACTAAGGCTGGTATTTCCATATGTGCAGATGACATGTTGATTCCTAAGCAGAAAAGTGAATTGATTGCGGCTGCTGAGAAGGAAGTGAAAGAAATTGAAGGACAGTATACATCCGGTTTGGTGACACAAGGTGAACGTTACAATAAAGTTGTAGATATTTGGGGGCGGGCGGGCGACCAAGTTGCCAAAGCAATGATGGAGCAACTGGGTGTTGAACAAGTACGTGACCAAAGCACTGGCGAAGTACAACTGAATGAATCGGGAAAAGAAATGTTGCAAGAGTCTTTTAACTCAATTTATATGATGGCGGATTCTGGTGCGCGTGGTTCGGCTGCCCAGATTAGGCAGTTGTCCGGTATGCGTGGATTGATGGCAAAACCTGATGGTTCTATCATTGAAACCCCCATTACTGCAAACTTCCGCG
>DOOY01000012.1 GCA_003514765.1 Nitrosomonas sp.
TTTTTAAGTTTGGCCCGAGCTTCCCAAGAATAAATCACTTTGCTGGCCATGATTAATTTTTGCGGCAAACTGTAATCATTGCCGAATTCCAATTCATCTGCAAAATACGTATCCCATTCAGATGGCTCATTCTTGGTATGATGCATTGTAAATGGAATGGTATTCCAGTGCATATCCTGGAAGAGTTTCTGATGATCAAAAAATACAGCATCCGATCCTCCCCGGCGATAATGGTAGGTATTTAACGACAACAAAGTGTTTCTCATTTCTTACTTGATGTTTGTTAGATAAATGTATAGATTGTTAACAATTCTCGACCATTCATGATTACGAACGGACGCCCTGATGTCGCATGATGAAAAATGGTCGAGCTTTTTAACCATTTCTCCGATGCCGCTACAAACATCATGTGAAGCATCTCCAATTAAAATGCCATTTTCATAATTGATTATCTGTTGATTTGCCTTTGTTTTTGTTGCGATTACAGGCATGCCGGACATGAGATATTCGAAGGTTTTAGTTGGCGGTTGGTCATCATAAAATGATGTCAGAGGAATATAAGCTATTCCGACATTATGATTGTCAAATATTGGCCTCAGTTGATCATGCGGCACTCTTCCTCTAAATTCAATAAATTCATGTACTCCAATGCGCTTCGCCTCAGCAATCAGTGCTTCGAGTTGGCCGGGTATGCCATCTCCCACAATTGTTAAAAAAATTTCTTCCGTATTACTCTGTTGCGAAAAATATTCTCCCAGTCCCCTGATAACATTTTCAAGATTTCTATTATAAAAAGTACCTACATACAACATCCTGCACGATTCAAAATTCTTTTCAACCGGTGATATGATTTCGGCACCCAGTGGCAATATTGTGGTTTTAGTCTCCAGATTTAATTTTTTCGCAAGTCCTTCGGATATTATGGTGACATTTTTAAAAAAAAGCGCTTCAATTTTCATCAAAGCATCAAAGCAACGCCGTGCCAATGCATTTTTGGCTACCGATCCTGTGCGAATATCTAATACCATTGGATTCCTGGGGCGAATGATTCGAATTATCCAGGACGTAAATTTGCAATATTTGATAAACACAATTGAACTTGCTTGCGGCGTTGCTTGCCACACAGCCTGTAAAAATCGGATGACTCGATAAGGACCGCCCCGTCTGTTTACGCTGATGACATTAATGCCTTCAATAACAATAGCTGGAAATTCGTTATCCCATCCGATATATGTTACATGGCATCTTCCTCTCAGGTGCTTGCAATAGTAATAAGTATCAATGTGATAACCGAATTGTACAGGTGCGATAATGACAACGTGATTCATTGTCTTTAGATGTTCATAATTGTTTCATAAAATTGCGTCATATTATCACATGGTTCTCATGAATCACTCAGTCTGGGAGACTTTTGCAGCAAGTGCGACAATTTGCCACGCTACATATGAGAAATGCACGTGTAGAATTATCCTTCCAAGAGTAGTCCGCAGAATTCAAATAGCAATATTATGAAATTTGACAAAATTTAATACGATGGCAGGCTGAAATTTCACCACAATTTTTTATGGGGTACGGTTGATGCGCAACGCACATTCTAAAACTATCACTAAAGCTGTCTTTCCTATAGCCGGATTGGGAACGCGATTCCTTCCCGCTACCAAGGCTTCACCCAAAGAAATGCTTCCGGTCGTAGACAAACCGCTCATTCAATATGCTGTAGAGGAAGCCTATGCCGCCGGTATTCGGCAGATGATTTTTGTGACCGGTCGCACCAAGCGCGCCATTGAAGATCACTTTGACACTGCCCATGAACTTGAATCGGCGCTTGAATTTACTCAAAAACGGCAATTGCTGGAGATGGTTCGCAGCGTTACGCCACATGATATGCAATGCATGTATGTCAGGCAGCCGCGCGCGCTGGGTCTCGGTCACGCTATACTTTGTGCTGAAAAAATCGTGGGTGATCACGCATTTGCTGTGATTCTGGCTGATGATTTAATGGTTGCCGAAAAACCGGTTATGGCGCAAATGGTTGAACAATACCAAGCGCTACAGGGAAGCATTGTTGCCGTGCAGGATGTTCCCCGATCGCAGATCGATCGCTATGGGATTGTCAGTGGAACTGAATATCATCCGGGTTTACTTAAATTAAATAATATTGTTGAAAAGCCCTCACCAGGAGAAACACTCAGCACACTGGCGGTTGTTGGAAGATATATCCTAACTGCGGCGATTTTCAATGAAATAAAAAGCCAACAGCCCGGTGTTGGCGGAGAAATTCAACTGACTGATGGCATTGCCGGACTGCTGAAAAAAGAACGGGTTTTTTCCTATCGTTTCAATGGGAAGCGTTATGATTGCGGTAGCAAAATTGGTTATCTAAAAGCCGTGGTCGACCTGGCCAGTTGTCATCCGGAAGTTGGTGAGCCATTTAATACTTGGCTTGATAACAAGGTTGAGTCCACGCATGCCAAAGCAACAGCACATGAAAAAGTAAGCTGCGTTGTTTGAGAAACTCAATCAGAATTGATACCGCATTTCTGTTGATCTGACTTGTAAACCAATGGAAATAATTTTATGTACGTTGATTATACGCCTGATAAATATTTTTTAGGATCTGCATCACCGTTTGTCTTGGCGCGCCAATATTCAGCCGCATAAAGCCGCTTCCTTCCGTGCCGAACAGAATGCCGGGGCTCATGCCGACGTTGGCTTCATGAACAAAAAAATGTTTGAGTTCGGTGTCGTTCATGTTCATTGCATTGCAATCAAGCCAGAGTAGATAAGTACCTTCCGAAGGGATCAGCTGTATTTCTGGGAGATGTTCGTTTAGATAGGTTGCCACACAATTGCGCGTGTCGCGAAGATAAATCCGTAATGCTTCCAGCCATTCCTCACCTTCACGATACGCAGTTTCAAATGCAGTGATGCTGAACGGGTTGGATGCGCTGATATGCCAGCTGTTGAATACGTCATTAATGGCTTTGCGGATTGTTTTGTCCGGAATAATCAGCGCGGACAGATTCAGACCCGGAATATTGAAAGTTTTACTCGGTGTCATGGCGGTGATGACATGTTTGTTACTGCCGTTGAGTGTGGCAAGTACGGTATGTTTGTTGTCTGGATAAATCAGGTCGGCGTGGATTTCATCAGAAAAAATGATGAGATTATGTCTTTCTGCAATTGTTAATAATTGTTCCAGCTCCTGTGGAGACCAGACGCGACCTACCGGATTGTGCGGTGAACATAATAGTAACAGACGTGCATCCCGGGCACAGTGTTCCAGATGGTCAAAGTCGATAACGTAGCGATCATGATTGCGTTTCAGCGGATTTTCGATCAGTTTTCTGCCGGTTTGAGTTGCTGCTGAAAAAAAGGGAAAATAAACCGGTGGTTGTATAATGACCGATTCGCCGGGCTGAGTAAAAGCCATGACTGCGGCGTTAAGAGACGGTACCACGCCTGGGCACATCACTATCGAGTCACGCGCTATTACCCAGCCATGACGCCGTTGCATCCAGTCGATAGTGGCGTCGTACAGGCTGTCTGGAAACAGCGTGTAGCCGTAAATCGGATGCCTGGCACGCGCAATTAATGCCTCGGTGACAGCGGGCGGTACAGCAAAATCCATGTCTGCCACCCATGCCGGCGTCACGTTCATTTTGCCAAACATGCCTTGCCGTCCGTCATATTTGACGCTATCGGTTTGTTCGCGGTTGATTATCCGGTTGAAGCACTCTGTATCGAATCCACCGCTCAAGAAATTCTCTCCCAAATGGTGACTTCGGATAATGTGTGTTGGTGCTTTCGGCTGGTTTCACGGATGACAAACGGTACCGGTTGCGGACCTTGAATCAATTTGAAATGTTTGCCGAGAATTTCTTTCAAACCATCCAGGGTAGTGAAATTTTCTCCATCGCGTTTGAAGCCGCCAACCCAATGTTCTTTTTTGGTATGTTCGGTCAACCAGGTATACGGTGATGTAATCATCAGCAGACCGCCGTTATTGATGCGTGTATGGATAGCATTAAGTAATTTGGCAGGATCGTACAACCGGTCAATCAGATTTGCCGCAAGAATCAGGTCGTAACCCGAAAACAAGGGTTTCAGATTACATGCATCACCCTGATAAAACGCTACTTTGTTTTTTACGGCTTCCAAGTCCAGGCCGTTAAGTGTACGTTCCTTGTAGAATACCAGATCACCTTCGTCGATCAGCGTGTAGCGTAGAATACCTTGTTGCGCCAGTTGCACCCCCTGGCCGATAAAACGCGCGGAGAAATCGATGCCGGTTACATGGTCAAAATGACGTGCGAGCTCAAAAGTCGAACGCCCGGATGCGCAGCCGAGGTCGAGCGCTTTATGCGCGGGTCTGTCGCCCATGGCGGCGATGGCAATTTCCGCGAGTGCCTTGGGAAAGTTGGGCACATTAAAATAGGTGTCGCCATAATGAAACTCGGCGTATTCAGAAAGTAGTTTGTCGGTTTCATAGTTTGAGGTCTGTAATGTGGCCGGTGCGTCGGAGACAACATAACGAAAACCCGCGTGCTGGAAAAAGTGCTGCCGAAATGCATAGCGCGCGCTTTTGAGAGATTCGTTACCACAGGAAACCCATGCGCCACCCTTGATCAGGTTATGCTGGTTATCAAAAGTCGGTGTGGTGAAATCATCATACAGCGGATGCACGTTAAAACCTTCGAATGGATAAGTCGGTGTTTCGGTCCATTGCCAGACATTGCCGACGATATCAAAAAATTCGCCTTGTGGAAATTCATTCACCGGGCAGCTGGAAGCAAAATAATCGAGATGCAGATTACCGGCGGCTGTTTTGTCATGGGGTACTTCGGACAAACCGGAGATATCATATAGCCGGTACCATTCGTCTTCGGTCGGTAATCTGACCGGTTGTCCTGTTGTTTTCGCTTTCCAGTTACAAAAAGCCTTTGCTTCATGATAATTAACATCGACAGGCCAGTCCCATGGCATCGGAATTTCGTCGGTCATAGTGCGCATGAACCAGTTGTCGCCTTTCTTAACCCAGAAAGCAGGGTGTTTGACATGGGTAAAATTACGCCAGGATAAGCCTTCTTCTTCCCAGTAATCGTTTGTCTGGTAACCGTTTGCCTGTACAAAAGCAAAAAACTCCTGATTGCTGACAAGATATTTGCTGGCCTGGAAAGCTGCGATATCTGCGGTATGCAGGCCATATTCATTATCCCAGCCATAATGTTGATGCGTATCTTTGTGTTTGCCGATTTCTATCGATCCGGCCGGCACATTGATTAATTCATTCTCGGGCGCAGCGCCTGTTTTCTCGCAGGGCCGCCAGGCTTCGTGCGGTTGTACATATGCAAGCGCGTGTTGCCGAATCAGTACGGAAGATGTTTCCAGATGAATCTTCTCATGCTCGATGCCCATTAGAATCGGCCACCAGGGACTTTCCCAGGTAATCGGCAAAGCCAATGGTAAATCGCTAATCAGCCTGTCCACCATGCTGCGCATCTTGCCGCGATAGTGGTGCACTTCTTCGACAGTAGGCCATTCATAATGCGTATTATCCAGATCGTCCCAGCTCA